>DATEEA010000062.1:0-4783 GCA_035281445.1 Candidatus Polarisedimenticolia bacterium | reverse complement strand
CCCGCAGGGCGTCCTCGAGGAGCGATGCGTACAGGAGCTCCGTGCGCTCCACCATCCGCTGCATGGAGAACCGGCGCGACACCAGCTCCCGCCCTTCCAGCCCCAGGGCCGTCGCGCGCTCGGGGTTGGACAGGAGCGCCTCCACGGCGCGGGCCAGAGCGCCGGCGTCTGCCGGGGGCACCAGCAGCCCCGTGGTCCCTTCGCGCACCACCTCGGGCGTCCCGCCCACGCGCGTGGCCACCACCGGGACGCCCGCGGCCATGGACTCCAGCAGGCCGTTGGAGAGCGCCTCGCTCAGCGAGGGCATCACCGAAAGGGCCAGCTCGGAGAGCACCTCGGCCACGTCCGATCGGAACCCGGTGAAGGCCACCCGGCCGCCCAGCCCCAGGGCCCGCGCCTCGTCCTGGAGCTGAGGCCGGGCCGGACCGTCGCCGATGAGGAGGAATCGCGCGGCGGGCCATCGCGGGGCCAGCGCCGCGGCCGCCTTCAGGAAGTGCGACAGCCCTTTGCCCGGGATGAGCCTGGAGACCACTCCGATGAGCACGGCGTCGGAGGGGAGTCCCAGCTCGGCCCGCAGACCGGGGGCCGCCCCCCGCCGCCGGAACCTCTCCAGATCGATGCCGTTTCCGATCACCACGATCCGCCGGGGGTCGTAGCCCTCTCCCACCAGGCGGTCCTTGACCGCCTCGGCGTTGACGGCGATGCAGTGGGCCAGCCGGCAGGCGGCCTTCTGGAGGCGGCGCTGCAGCGGGGTCCAGATGTCCCCGATGTCGCGGATGGAGGCGATCACCACGGGCGTCGCGGCCAGTCGCGCGGCGGGCACGGCGAAGGCGTTGGGGTAGAAGCCGTAGGTGTGCACGATGTGCACGCGGCGCCGGCGCAGCGAGGAGGCGAGCCGCACCTGATCCCCGACGGTGCGGGGATGGTAGAGGCTCCTTATCCTGTGCTCCTCCACGGGGACGGCGGCTTTCTGCATCTCCGGCAGCAGCGGACCTTCCCTTCTCAGGCATGCCGCCGACAGAGCGAAGCGGCGGCGATCCAGCCGGCGGGCGAGAGCCAGGAACTGCCTCTCGGTGCCGCCGATGTGGAAGTTGGTGATGACGGCCAGCACGCGCGCGCGATCTTCGTGCGCCCGCGGCGGAGCGCTCGAGGGCGCCTCCACAGGATGGGGAGGGGAGGCAGGGGCGCTCATGATCTCCTCCGCGAGGGGTTCGGCTGGGGCGCAAAGCGGGCGGCGGCGGAGCGGGCCGCGGCCGCGCGCAGGCCCAGAGCCATCCCGGCGATGTAATAGAAGTGGAAGTGGTAGGCGAGGGGATGGAACAGAGCGGCGACCCCGTAGGCGATCAGGCTCACCTGCACCCCCTCCGCGAGCCGGGCCAGCCGGAATCCCGCCGGGTCGCCCAGCGCCGAGCGCCGGGCCCGGCTCGAGTGGCGCAGGCAGCCGGCGAACAGGGCCAGGAACAAGGCCAGCCCGGGGACCCCCAGCTCCACCGCGTACTCCAGGTAGGCGTTGTGCACTTCGCGCCACGCCTCGCCGCGCAGGTCGTTCATGGCCAGGATGTTCATCCCGATCCCGGTCCCGACCACGGGATGGGCGGCGACGTACCGCGCCGCGGTGACCAGCAGATCCCACCGCTCCTGTGCCGAGCCGGTCGGGTCGGCCTGGATGTCGGTGATGGTCCCCATGTGCGCCAGATAGCCGCTGGGGGCCAGCGGGAGCGCCACCGCCACCAGCGCCACGAGCGCCCAGGGAAGCCGGCCACGCTGATGCATGCGCCAGCCGAACAGCGCCATGCTCACCGCCAGCGTCAGGAAGCCGGCCCGCGAGAAGGTGGAGAGGATGGCCACCACGTCCAGGAAGAGCAGGACCCCCAGGAGCAGGCGCGCGGCCGGCCGGCGCGTGGAGACGAACAGCGCCAACCCCAGAGGGAAGATCAGGTTCAGCATGAGCGCCAGGTCGTTGGGGTTGCCGGTCAGGGGGGCCTCGTACCCCGCGATCCTCTTCACGTCCGCCGCCACGCCCTGCGGGACGAACACCCCCTGGGCCCAGTTGCGCAGCGCGGTGACCGCCAGCGGCAGCGCCATCAGGTTGAGCGACCAGGCCAGTGCGGCCAGGCGGGAGACCGTGCCCACCACCTCGCCGATCAGCCAGAAGACGGTGATGGCCTTGAGGAAGATCTCCAGCAGGAACCCCAAGCTCCCCGCGGGCCAGTAGGAGAAGGGGAGCGTCACCACCGCCCAGCCGGCCAGGAGGGCGGCCAGGACGATCTCGCGCGACGCAGTGGCCAGAGGGCGGCCCCTCACGAAGCGATCGGCCAGGTGCGCGGCGATGGCCAGGCCGGCGGCCAGCATCCCCAGCCGCAGGGGCGCCAGGGCGGGAAGCCAGCTCTGGGGAGCCAGCAGCAGGATGCCGGTGAACAGGATGAGCGCGGCGAGCGGCAGACGGCCCCCCTCGTCTGTCTCCCGGGCGCGGAAGGGCGCGGCGGGGCGCTCCGGGCGCCACCAGGCCGCCGAGGGGTGGGCCACGGCGCTCATCGCACCTCCCGCTGTCCGCGCGCCGCCGCGGCCCCGGCCGCCTCGGACCGGCCGGCTGCGGCCGTCTCCAGCACCTGCGCGATCCTCTCCGCCGCGCGGCCGTCCCACAGGGGGGGAGGGGACTTGGGCCGGGGCTTGGAGATGAGGGTCCAGAGCGCCTCCTCCACGATGCGGGCCGGATCGCTCCCCACGAGGGTGTTGGTGCCGGAGGTGACGGTGACCGGCCGCTCGGTCCCGGAACGAAGGGTCAGGCAGGGGACCCCCAGGACGGTGGTCTCCTCCTGGATGCCGCCCGAGTCGGTCAGCACGAAGCGCGCCCGGCTCATCAGGGCGATGCAGTCCAGGTAGCCGAGCGGCTCGAGGGCCACCAGGCCCGACTCGGGCATCGTCTCTCCCCGGGCGGGCGCGGGGCGCGCGCTGCGCCGGGTGGCCAGCCGGGGAAAGACCCGGGGATGCGCCGGGAAGAGGATCGGGAGGATCTCCGACAGCTCGTCGATCGCCCCCATCAGGCGGCCGAAGGCGCGCCCGTCGTCCACGTTGGATGGGCGGTGCAGCGTCAGCAGAGCGAAGGGACGGCCCGGCTCCAGTCCCAGGTCCTCGAAGATGGTGGAGGCCTCCCACCGCGGCCGCGCCGCCTCCAGGGCGTCGATCATGAGGTTGCCCACGAGGTGGATCGACTCCAGGGGGACTCCCTCGCGCAGCAGGTTCTGCCAACCGCTCTCCTCGGTCACGAAATGCATGTGGGCGATGGAGTCGGTCAGGATCCGGTTGATCTCCTCGGGCATGGCGCGGTCGAAGCTGCGCAGCCCGGCCTCGATGTGGCCGACCCGGATGCCCAGCTTCACGGCGGTGATGGCCGCGGCGACCGTGGAGTTCACGTCCCCCACCACCAGCACCAGGCCCGGCCGCCGCTCGGCGAGAAGCGGCTCCAGGCGGCGCATCACTTCGGCGGTCTGCTCGGCGTGGGAGCCCGAGCCGACGGAGAGGTTGACGTCGGGAGGATCGATCTCCAGATCCCGGAAGAAGCGGCCGGACATCACGTCGTCGTAGTGCTGCCCCGTGTGGATCAACGTGGTCCGGAACGCGGGCCGCGAGCGCAGCTCCTTGAGCAAAGGCGCGATCTTCACGAAGTTGGGCCGGGCGCCGGCGATGAGGGCGATGTTCATGGCGTCACCCCAGGTTGCGTGCGTTCGAGGGCCAGCGCCATCACGCGCCGGCCGAGCTTGAAGGGATCGTGGCGAGGAGGCGCGCCGCCCGCCGCCAGATCGTCGCGGTGCACCCGGCATCCCAGGAAGCGCAGCGGCTCCACCTCCGCCTCCACCGGGCGTGAGCCTCCCGCCAGGGCCGTCGCCAGCGCGCTGCCGGAGAGGGGGCCCCGGTGCAGGAGCAGGTCGTCGATCCTGAGCGACGGGAGATGCCGGCGCAGGGCCAGCACGAAGTCGGACGCGTCGAAACCGTCCGTCTCGCCGGCTTCGGTGAGGAGGTTGCAGACCAGGACCACGCGTCCCTGCGCCGAGACCACCGCCTCGGCGATCTCGGGCACCAGCAGCACAGGAAGGAGGCTGGTGTAGAGACTGCCAGGCCCCAGCACGACCACGTCGGCCCGGCGGATGGCCTGAACGGCCTCGGGAAGGGCGGGAGGGGCGGCGGGCTGGAGGGCGATGCGGCGGATGGGGCGTCCCGCCGCGGCGATGCGCGACTCTCCGGTCGCCGTGGTGCCGTCCTCGAAGGTGGCTTCGAGGACGAGCGGGATCTCGGAGCAGGGGAGCACCCGGCCCTGCACGTCCAGCAGACGCGCGGCGCCTTCCGCCGCGGCCGCCAGGCCGGGCTGGAGCCGGCTGAGGGCGGCCAGGATGATGTTGCCGAGGCTGTGCCCCGCCAGCGCGCCGTCGGTCCCATCGAAGCGGAAGCCGAAAAGAGCCCTCAGCTCGGGATCGGCGGAGGCGAGAGCCAGCAGGCAGTTGCGCAGGTCCCCGGGCGGAGCGATGCGGCAGTCCTCCCGGAGCCGCCCGGAGCTCCCGCCGTCGTCGGCCACCGACACGACGGCGGTCAGGCGATCGCGGTCGGCGGGGCTCGATCCGTCCGTCCCCGGCGGGAACAGCAGGCCGCGGAGTCCCCGCAGGAGGATGGGCAGCCCTGTCCCGCCGCCCAGGGCCGCCACGCGGGGGAGCCAGGGAAGGCTCATGGCGCGGGAGCCGGCGCGGGGGAACCGCTCCTCGTGCTCCAGGACGGCGGGCCCGGGGCCGGA
>DATEEA010000061.1:0-4132 GCA_035281445.1 Candidatus Polarisedimenticolia bacterium | reverse complement strand
CCGCCTTCACCCTGACCGACGTCACCGGGGAGGCCGGGATCGCGTTCCATCACGTCATCGGCGCGACGGGGCGGTTCTACTTCCCGGAGATCATGGGCTCCGGATGCGCGCTGCTGGACTACGACGGCGACGGTGACCTGGACGTCTTTCTGGTCCAGGGGGAGATGCTGGAGCCGGGGCGCCGCCCGGAGGAGAGCACCTTCCCGCCTCCGCGGGGGACGCCGGCGGGGAGCCGCCTCTTCCGCAACGAGCTGATCCGGCCCGGCGGCGGAGGGACGCTGCGCTTCACCGACGTGACCGAAGCGTCGGGGGCCGGCGTGGCCGGCTACGGCATGGGGGCGGCCACGGCGGACTACGACAACGACGGGGACGTGGATCTGTTCATCACGCGCTTCGGAACCGACGTCCTGCTGCGCAACGACGGCGACGGGACCTTCACCGACGTCTCGGCGGCGTCCGGCCTCGGCGCCGACCCCCGGTGGAAGTCCAGCGCCACGTTCTTCGATCACGACAACGACGGCCGGCTCGACCTCTACGTGGCCGCCTACGCCGACTTCACCCTGGCCACGCACAAGGCCTGCTTCACGCCGTCCGGTGAGCGCGACTACTGCAACCCGCGGGTCTATCCTGGGCTGCCGGGCCGCCTCTACCGCAACCAGGGGGACGGCACGTTCCGCAACGTGACCCGGGAGGCCGGCCTGGACACCGCGTACGGTCACGCGCTGGGGGTCGCGGCGGCCGATCTCGACGGCAACGGCTGGGACGACCTCTACGTGGCCAACGACGGCGACGCCAACCAGCTCTGGCTCAACGACGGCGGGCGCTTCGCCGACCTGGCGCTGCTCCATGGAGCCGCCTACAACGAGCACGGCAAGCCGGAAGCGGGGATGGGGATCGCGGCGGGGGACTACGACGACGACGGGGACGTGGACTTCTATCTCACGCACCTCAACGGAGAGGCGAACCGGTTGTTCCAGAACAGAGGGGACGGGGTCTTCGAGGACGTCACCGCCCGCCGCGGGCTGGGGCACCCGAGTCTCCCCTTCACCGGCTTCGGCACCGGCTGGATCGATCTGGACCGGGACGGAGACCTCGACCTGTTCGTCGCCAACGGCGACGTGACCCGGATGGAGTCGCAGGCCGGCCATCCCTACCCTTACCGCCAGACCAACCAGGTGATGCTGAACGCAGGGGACGGCCGGTTCACCGACGGCACGGCGAAGGCCGGCCCGGCCCTGGCGGAGGCGGGGGTCTGGCGCGGCGCCGCGTTCGGTGACCTGGACAACGACGGCGACGTGGACGTCCTGGTGTCGGCGAACAACGGCCCTGCCCGCCTGCTCCGGCTCGATGCCGCCCCTTCCGGGGAGTGGCTGGCGCTGAGGGTGGTGGACAAGGCGCGCCGGCGCGACGCGATCGGGGCCTCGGTGCGCCTGACCCTGTCTGACGGCCGCACCCTCACCCGCTGGGTGCGCACCGACGGCAGCTACCTGTCGGCCTCCGACCCCCGCGTGCACTTCTCCTGGAAGAAGGGGACCGCCGTGGCCTCCATCCACCTGACCATGCCGGGAGGGAAGCCCGAGCCGCTGTCGGGCGTCCCGGTGGGCGCCATCACCACGGTGGCGCGGTGAGGAGCGGGCTGCGGGTGGCGGTGATCCTGCTCGCGCTGGCCGGCCCGGCCCGGGCGACGGCCGCCGCCCCCGGGCCGCCCGACCTGGCCGCCCTGCCCGCGCCGATCAGGCAGCGGATCGAGGAGGCCAGGCAGCGGGCGGACCAGGCGCCACAGGAGGCGGAGCCGGCCGGCGAGCTGGGGATGCTCTACCTCGTGTACGACATGCCGTCCGCCGCCGCGGCCCGCTTCGAGCGGGCCTCGGCGCTCCGGCCCGCCGAGTTCCGGTGGCTCTATTACCTGGCCCTGGCGCGCGAGTCGTCGGGTGACGCTTCGGGCGCGGCGGCGGCGCTGGACCGGGCGCTCGCCCTCCGCCCCGCGGACGCGCCGGCCCTCGTCCGGCTCGGCGCGCTGGTTCTGGAGAAGGATCCGGAGCGGGCGTCCGGGCTGTTCCTCAAGGCGCTCGGCGCCGCGCCGGGCAGCGCCAGGGCGCGTTTCGGCCTGGGGCGCTGCGCCAGGCTCCTGGGGCGGGAGGAGGAGGCCCTCGGGCACTTCCTGGACGCCCTGGCCGTCGTTCCGGACTACGCCGAGGCCCACTACGCCGCCGCCATGCTGCTGGCCGCGCGGGGCCGCAAGGAGGAAGCGGCCCGGCACCTGGCCCGCCACGCCGCCGGAGGCGAGCCGCCGCTGTCGGACGATCCCCTGGCTCTCGATCTGGCCCGCATGGGGCGCAACGCCGCGGCGCTGCGTAGGGAGGCGGCCCACCTGGCCGGCAAGGGGCAGCCGCAGCAGGCGATCGACCTGCTGGAGCTGGCGATCGAGGTGGACGTGTCGGAGACGACCTCGCGCCAGCACCTCGGGCTGCTGCTGGCGCAGCAGCGCCGCTTCGAGGAGGCGGCGGCCCAGCTTCGCCTTGTGGTGGCGGCCGAGCCGGGCAACGTGGAGGCGCGCTCCATGCTCGGCCTCGCGCTGGCGGAGATGGGCAGGCGGGCGGAGGCCGACGCGCAGTACCGGGAGGCACTGGCCCTGCACCCCTCGCACGCGCCGACCTGCATCTACCGGGCGCAGCTTCTGGCCGGCGAGGGGAAGCTGGACGAGGCGGTCGCCTCGGCCAGGCGGGGCGTGGAGTCCCAGCCCGGCAACGCGCTCTACCAGCACACCCTGGCCGCCCTGCTGATCCTATCGGGCGACCGCCGCGGAGCCATCGAGGCGTGGCGGAAGGCCGCCACGATCAACCCGCGCTTCGCCGAGGCGCTGGCAAGGCTCTCCCAGGCGCTCCTGGCCGAGGGGGAGACGGCCGAGGCGATCCGCTGGGCTGAAGCGGCCTGCGCCCAGACCGGCTACCGGACCCGGGGACCGCTGGAGACCCTCGCCGCCGCCTACGCCGCAGGAGGGCGCCAGGCCGACGCCGAGAGAGTCAAGGCCATGATCGCGGCCGCCGCGCCGCCGCCCTGACGTATGATGGCGGCCGGCCCGTGCCGGCGGGCGCGTGTTGCGCCGCCCGGAGCGGACCACCATATTGCGCCCCTGGATGGCGCGTGGAGGAGCGATGATCGAGCTGCGCGACAAGGAGTCGGGAGCATCGCTGGGCTCCATCACCGAGGCCCAGCTCGAGTTCCTTCAGGGCCATCTGGAAGAAGAGTCGGAGACCGACTCCGACTACTACATCAACCGCGACACCCTCGACGTGCTGGAGGAGGAAGGCGCTGACGCCGCGCTGATGTCCCTCCTGCGCCGGGCGCTCGGTCCGCGGGAGGAGATGGAGATCCAGTGGAGGCGTTCGTCCTGAAGGAGGAGAGATGACCACGAGCCAGCCGGCCGCAGGAAGCGGCACGATCCCGTACGACCGCGCCATGGAGAGGCTGCGGGGAGAGCAGAACCTGATGCTGGGCATCGCCGGGGGCGCCGCGGCCGCTCTGGCCGGTGCCGCCGCCTGGGCGGGGGTCACCGTGGGGACCGGCTACCAGATCGGATGGATGGCGGTCGGGGTGGGCTTCCTGGTCGGCGTGACGGTGCGCGCCCTGGGAAAGGGCGTGGATCAGTCCTTCGGGCTCTCGGGCGCGCTGCTGTCGCTGCTGGGGTGCGCCGCGGGGAACCTCTTCGCGATGTGCGGCCTGCTCGCGCAGCAGGAAGGGGTCCCGTTCGTGCAGGTGGTGTCGCAGCTCACGCCGGGTATGGCGCGGGAGCTGATGACCCTCTCCTTCAGCCCCATGGACCTGCTGTTCTACGGCATCGCCGTCTACGAAGGGTACAAGTTCTCCATCCGGCCGATCACCACCGAGGACATGGCCGGAGCGTGACGCGAGCGCCTCAGGAGCCGTACCGCTCCCGGTAGTACTCGCGCACGAAGGTCCTGGCTGCGCCCGACGGGTCGAGGCCGCGCCGCTCGATCTCCCGGCAGAACTCCCACGGGGTCTGACCCGAGAGCCGCCTCACCCCGCGCGACGCCCACCCCGCCTCGAACGACAGGAACCGGGCGGCGGCCCTGCGGGCGCGCGCGGTGGAGGCCGGCGCCGCGCCGCGGGC
>DATEEA010000060.1:0-15958 GCA_035281445.1 Candidatus Polarisedimenticolia bacterium | reverse complement strand
CCCGGGGGCGGGCCCCGGCGGCGCAGGCTCGGCTCCCGCCCGGCGGCGCCTGCGGGCAAGCCAGGCCGGCGTCGGCATGTCGAAGCGGTAGCCGCTGGCCATCAAGGCCGCACCCAGGGTCAGGAAGATGACGTTGCCGGCCCACATGGCGATGCCGGGCGACAGCCGGCCGCGGTCGGCGAGCTGCTCTCCCGCGGTGAGCATGGCGTAGGAGAGCACGATGACGATGATGCTGATGACGAAGCCGCGGGCCCTTCCCGACGAGCGGCGCTGGCTGAGCGCCAGCGGGAGGCTGAACAGGGCGAAGACGAAGGATGTCGCGGGGAGGGAGAGCTTCTTGTGCACCTCCACCAAGGTCTCGCTGATCTGGCGTCCCGTGCTGGGAGTGGCAGGCGCCTCGCGCAGCCCTCGCAGCGTGGCCAGAAGCTCGGGAAGGGTCTGCTCGCGGAGGTTCCGCGGCGGGGGAGCGGCCAGCGAGCGGATCATGTCGCGCATGAGATCGTCGGGAGGCCGATCGATCACCTGCCTCCTCGACCGGCTGATCTGGTAGAGCTCCGGCTCGGACCCCTGCCAGGCGTGCGACACCACCTGGTCGAGCTGGAACTCTATCCCCCCGGTGAGGCCCTGCGCCTGGCTCATGGTGGCGGTGCCGGCCACCGAGAGCTCCTCCTGGCCGGCCGGCGACCTCTGGTAGATGAGCACCCGGTGCAGGGTGCCGTCGCCGGGGTCGGCCTCGTCGGCGTAGATGAGCATGTTGGGGATGCGCTCGTAGAACACCCGCGGCTGGATCTCCCGGTTGATGTCCGCCGACAGGAAGATCTGGGCGTTGAGCTGGTGCTGGGCGTAGTTGGCGGCCGGAGCGGCCAGGTTGAACAGCGCCGCGGCCGTCAACGAGGCCAGGGCTCCCAGCGAAAGCACGGGGACCAGCAGGCGCCGGTCCGAATAGCCGCAAGCCCTCAGCGCCGTCACCTCGCTGTCGGCCGCCAGCCGACCGATCCCGATGAGCACGCCCGCCGGGACGGCCATGGGGATGGCCAGCACCAGGATCCGGGGCAGGGACAGGGCCATGTACCGGGCGACGAGCCACAGCGGCAGGTCGCGCCGGATGTACATCTCGGCCGCCTCCAGCAGCAGGTTCATCAGCAGGACGGTGCCGTAGACGAGCAGCCCCAGCAGAGTGGGACCGAGGATCTCCTTGAAGACGTACCGGCTGACGCGAGACATGGCACCCGGAAGGAGGGACGAGCCTGGCCAGGAAGCCCGAAGCCGCATGTTAGACCAGCCTGGACGGCCGGTCAAAGAGGCCGGTCCGCGCGGGCTGGCGGACGATCCATGAGGACTGGACGGAGCGCCTCCTTCCGGCCAGATTCCCATCATGCGCGGCGCCCTTCGGGCGCCAGGGAGATCGGCGTGAGAAGCAGGATCGTTCGGAGTCTGGCCGCCATCCTTTCGGCGGCCGCGGGCGTCGCGCACGCCTCCGCCTCGATGGTGAAGCCGCCGGTCCGCCTCGGCCAGGCGGTGTGCGACCTTCCCGAGCAGTTCGACAGCGTCACCGGGCACGTTCTGGTGCAGTACCGGGTGGCCGAGACGGGGCGGGTCGATCAGGCCCGGGCCGTCTACACCGTCGTGGAGCCCCAGCCGGCGTCCAGGGCGTACGCCGAGGCGCTGGAGCGGTGCGTCCGGGCTTGGAGGTACCAGCCGGCCATGGCCCGCGGGCTGCCGGTGGCCGAGCGGCTGCTGGCGGCCTTCCATCGGTTCGAGCCGGCCGGGGCCGGGGCGCCGGCGGTGAGTCTTCCGGGCAACCGGTCGATCCCGTCCGCCCACCTGGAGCGGCTGAGGCGCGAAAAACAGGTCCTGGCCATGTCGCTGCTGTCGGGGCGGGACTTCACCGAGACCGAAGGGCCGGACTGGGTGGTCAGGACCAACGCCCCGCGGGGGCAGCTCGAGGCGGTGCTGTCGTCGATCCGGTCGGCCGCCGCGGCCTTCGAGGCCGCCTTCGGCGCCGCCGCCAGCCCGCCGGTGGCCGGCGAGAGGCTCACCATCATGGTCTTCCGCCGCCAGGAGGAGTTCAACCGGGTCGTGGCCTTCGACGAGCTGGCCGCCGTGCACGTGCCACTGGCGGGCCAGTACGCTCCGGACGGCCAGTTGGTCTACCTGTCCGCCGGCGGAAAGCCTCCCAGGGTCACGGGCCGCGTGGTGGCCCACGAGGTGGCCCACCATCTCGTCCACGACCGGCTCTATCCCAAGAGGCGTCCGCCGTTCTGGGTCAGCGAGGGGATCGCCGCGTTCGTGGAGAACGTCGCCCTGACCGGCCCGGGGCCGGCGGACATCGACCTGGCGAAGCTGGAGCGCGGCCCCCAGCACGAGGAAGGCTATTCCTGGATCTCGGACCCCGACCGGTACCTGGAGGCGATCGAGGACGCCTCCCAGGCCGAGCACCTGCCCGCGGTGGCCGACCTCCTGGCGGGGCGCGGGGCGGAGACCCTCGACCGGACACTGGTGTACGGCATGTCGTGGCTGCTGGTCCACTACCTGGTCAACGCCGAGGGGGGCGCGCACAGGGGGCACTTCACGTCCTGGATGGCGGGGGCTGACGGCTCGGGCGACGGCCTGGCGCTCCTGCGGGCCCTGCGGCAGACCGGAAGCTCTCTGGACCGGGAGCTGGCGCTGTACGCCCGCAGACTGGGGCAGGCCCCGCCTGCGGTCCCGCCGCCAGCGTCGTCGGGGCGGTGAGGCCCCGACATAACGTCCGATAAGACATATTATGTAAACTTACATGACGCTTTCTGGCCCGGGCTGTCCACCGGTGCTAGGATGCGGATGTTCCCGCCGTGACGCCCCGCCCGACACCGTCGAACTGCGCATCTCGCCGCAGCCGTCTCGTCCCTCCGACGCCTCGCATGTCGCCCCGCATCGAGGTCGCCATTGCCGCAAGGACGCCGTGCGGATCGGGTTGACATCTACTACCGCCGCCGCGCACGGGCGCGCACCGACGACTTCCGCTTCCTGATGACGGAGGTCTCCATCGACGGGTCGGATGCCCTGGAAGGCGCCCGGGAGGTCGTGGACCGGCTCCAGCGAGAGTTCTTCGGCTACGAATACATCCTGGTGGTGGTCCGCTGGCAGCCTGAGCCCTGACCCCCCGGAGGGGCCAGCGCCTGCACGAGGCCGGCGCCCGGGTCAACCGGCCTCCCGGGGTGGCCGTCCGGCGACACCCGTCGCGGCCAGGTGTCCCCATGAGGCCGGAGGCCGCGGCAGAGCCCCGCGGGCCCCGCGGCCCCGCATCTCGCTCAGCGCGCACACCCTGGCGGCCTCCCGCCGGCCGCCTCTCTCCCTGGCATGCGTCTTCCAATGGAGGCCCGGCTGCGGGGCTCCTTCCCCCACGAATCAGGGAGATGACCATGACCCGAGAGACCGACGCCAGCACGTTTTGGCCACCGTTCTGTCCCAACCTGGAGTGCCAGCAGGCGGGCTCGTCGCGCCGCGATGGGTTCTTCAGGCACGGTCACTACAGGACCAGGCTGCACGGCCGCAGGATCCCACGGTTCCTGTGCCGGAGCTGCCGGCGGACCATGTCGTCGCAGACGTTCGACACGACCTACCGGCTGCGCATGCCGGAGCTGGATCAGGCGATCTCCGACGAGCTGGCCCGCGGCTCGTCGCTTCGGCGGGTGGCGCAGGTCCTCTGCATCAACCGCAAGACCGTGACCAGGAGACTGAACCGGGCAAGACGGCTGTCCGCAGTCCCGGCAGCGCCCCCGGCGGCCGCGGTGGCCGAGCCGCGCCGCGCGAAGACCGCGAGGAAATCAGCCGGGAAGGTCGTCTGACGCTTCGATCTGCTGGATGAGCTGTCGCAGGGCGGAGAGGACCTCGTCCTTCCGGACCTGCGGTCGATCGAAGCGCAGGTTGACGAAGAAGCGCTGCTCTTTGGAATGGAACTTGAAGACGTAGGGCCTCTCGGGCGAGGGACGCGGCTGGGCGGGTTCGGGCGCGTCGGCTTCCTCCGGGGAAGCCAGGGGCAAGGTCTTCATGCGCCGGGCGTCGTCGCGGGACAATCCGTCACGGGCGATGAGCTGGATGAAGCTCAACATGTCCTCGACCGAGTTCTGCCTGGCGATCTCGATCAGTAAACTCTTGGTTGAAATGTCGGCGCGCCGACACTCTTCACGCACTTCCTCAGGAAGTCCGGCGAGAGCCAGCAGCTCGGTGATGCTGCTTCGCGACTTGCTGAGCTTCTGCGCGACCTTCTCGTGCGTGTAGTCGAACCGCTCGCACAGATAGAGCACGGCGTCGGCTTCCTCGAAGGGGTTGAGGTCGCGGCGCTGCAGGTTTTCGATGAGCGAGATCTCCAGCACTCCCCTGTCGTCCACCTCCATTTCGATGCAGGGGATCTGCCGCAGCCCCGCGGCCCGGCTGGCGTGATAACGCCTCTCCCCGGCGATGATCTGGAAGCGGCCGCCGAGGGAGCGGACGAGGATCGGCTCGAGCAGTCCCTTCTCCTTGATGGAGGAGACCAGGTCGTTGAGATCGCCGAGCGTCTTGCGAGGCTGATGGGGGTTCACGTCGATGAGATCGAGGTCGATCATCCGTCCTATGGCCCCGCCTTCTCTGGGCGACGAGAGCTCCTCGACGAAGTGGACATCATGTCTCATCTTCAACTCCCCAGGCAGCCCCCGTAGCTTAGACACGGCCGATCACCTCCTCGGAAAGTCTGTAATAGTCGAGCGCACCGCTGCTGTCGGGCGCGAAGCTGAAGATCGATTCCTTGTAGGCGGGGCTCTCCTCGAGCCGGACGTTCTTGGCGATGACCGTCTTGAAGACCTTGTCCCCGAAGACCTGGACGATCTGCTTGCGGATGTCGCGGCCCAGCACTGTGCGCTTGTCGTGCAGGGTGATCAGAACGCCCAGGAGCTCCAGCTCGGGGTTCGGTCTCGCCTTGACCTTCTCGAAGGTCTCGAGCAGGTCGTCGGTCCCCTCGAGGGAGAAGTAGGAGCTCTGCACGGGAACCAGCAGATGGGTCGACGCCACCAGGGCATTGATGGTCAGCAGCCCCAGGGTCGGCGGCGTGTCGATGATGATGTACTCGTAGTCCGGAACGATGTCCTTCATCCGGTCCTTCAGCCGAAAGTGGCTGTCGAGCTCTCCGACCAGCCGGCTCTCGAGCTTGGCGAGGGAGATGCGGGCCGGGGCCACATCGAGGTAGAGGATCGGGGACTTGACGATGACGTCCCGCAGCGTGAGGCCGGGCTCCACCAGGGCTTCGTAGACCGACCGGCGCTCCGGATCACGGTCCAGGTACGACAGGGTGCAGTTGCCTTGAGGGTCGAGATCGACGAGGAGAGTCTTCAGCCCCTTTTGGGCGAGCGCCGCGCCGAGGTTGATCGCCGTGGTCGTCTTGCCCACGCCGCCCTTCTGATTCGCGATGGCGAGAATCATCTCTCTCTGGCTGCGGGGAATGGGTCGCGTGAGGCGCGAGGTCCATGGGCGCGCCGCCCCGTGACGCCGCGCCTGAAAGGCGACTCATTCTAGGGACGATGAGAGATGGCTGTCAAGGAAGATGTGGCCGCGGCGCCGGGGACCCCTACATCTCGTACTTGCCGAGATCCTCGGGGTCGAGCTTCTCCAGCCACTGGCGCAGCTTGTCCGACTCGCCGGCGTCGCGGGTCATGTCCACGGTCTTCGCCCGGGAGATGACGTCCTCCTCGACGAAGATGGGAGCCTCGGCCCGCAGGGCGAGCGCGATGGCGTCGCTGGGCCTGGAGTCGACCGTCATCCGCTCCTGCTTGTGGACCATGTGGATGACGGCGTAGAAGGTGTTCTCCTTGAGATCGTTGATGACGACCTTCTCGATGGTCGCTCCGAGCTGCCCGACGAGGCTCTTGAGAAGATCGTGGGTCATCGGCCGGGGCGTGGCGATCTTCTCGATCTGCAGAGCGATCGCGTTGGCCTCGAAGAGCCCGACCCAGATCGGCAGGACCGAGTCGCCCTGGGGGTCCTTCAGGATGATGATCGGCATCTGCGAGATCGGATCGATCATCAGCCCCTTGATCTTCATCTCGATCGACATCGTGTGTTGTCTTCCTTCCCCGGGCGAGTTGGCCGCGCGATCGGACACCCGGTGGCCCCTTCGCGTGGAAAACCTCTCATCCATCTATATTCCGGCTCCGCCGGGAAGTCAAGGGGTGATCCGCTCTCCGGTGAGGCTGTGCGGCCCCGCACGCGTGATCCTCACATCCACCAGGCGGCCCATCAATGACGCGTCCCCTTCCAGGATCACCAGGTGGTTCTGGCTCGTCCTGCCGGCAAGCTTCTCCGGCTGTCTGGCCGGACCGTCCACGAGCACCTCAACGCGGCGCCCGACCCATGTGGCGTTCCGGCGCATCTGGATCTCCTCTTGCAGCGCCTGGAGGCGGTGGAGGCGCTCTTTCTTGGCCCCGTCGTGGACATCATCGGCCAGTCCGGCGGCCGGCGTGGAGGGCCTGGGGGAGTAGACAAAGGAATAAATCGAGTCGAACTCCACGGCCCGCAACAGCCCCAGAGTCATCTTGAAGTCCTCTTCCGTCTCGCCGGGGAAACCGACGATGACGTCGGTGGACAGGGCGACGTCGGGGACGCGCCGTCTCAGTCGATCGACGCGGCCCAGGTAGTCCGCGGCGGTGTATCCGCGCCGCATGGCGGCCAGCACGCCGTCGCTTCCGGACTGGACCGGCAGGTGCAGGTGCCGGCAGATGGCCTCGCGCGAGGCCATCATGTCGATGATCGAGTCCTTGAAATGCAGCGGGTGGCTGGTGGTGAAGCGAAGCCGCTTGAGCCCCGGGACCAGCGCGACGGCGCCGAGCAGCCTGGTGAAGTCCCACCACTCCCCTGATCTGTGCCTCCAGGCGTTGACGTTCTGTCCGAGCAGCTGGATCTCCGTGAGTCCCTGCGCGACGCACTCCCGCGCCTCGCGCAGGATCGACTCGGCGGAGCGGCAGGCCTCCCTGCCGCGTGTCACGGGCACGATGCAGAACGTGCAGGTCTTGTTGCACCCCTCCATGACCGTCACGTAGGCCCTGGTTCGCGAGAACGTCCTCCTGGCGGGGGCCTCCTCGACCAGGCTGTCACGGGGATCGAAGATCCCCAGGGCGTGGCGCCGCGCCCGCGACTCCTCGATCAGCTCGGGCAGCGAGCCGATCCGGCGCGGGCCCATCACCAGGTCGACGAACGGAGCGCGGCGAAAGATCCGCTCCTGCTCCTGCTGCGCCACGCAGCCGCACACTCCGAGGATCACATGAGGGCGCCGCTCCTTGTGCCTTCGAAGCTGGCCCAGCCGCGTGAACACCTTCTGGGCGGCCTTCTCACGCACCGAGCAGGTGTTCAGGAGGATGATGTCCGCGTCCGCCTCGGTACCGGCCGGCGCGAGGCCCAACGAGGTGAGCACGCCGGCCATCTTCTCCGAGTCGTGCTCGTTCATCTGGCAGCCCCAGGTCTCGATGCGGTAGGTCCGCAGTCCCGCCAGGGCGCCGGCCGCCGCCGGCGCCGTCATAGGGGGGGGCCGCCGCGGCTCAGGCGCCTGGCCAGGGCGTCCCGCACCTTCTGCCTGGTCCGCTGCAGCTCCTCGGGGATGATCCGGGTGTCGGCGGTGACCGCCATGAAGTTGGTGTCTCCCTCCCAGCGAGGCACCACGTGGAGGTGGTAGTGCGACTCGATGCCGGCGCCCGCCGCCTTGCCCAGGTTCATGCCCAGGTTCACTCCGTCGGCCCGGTAGGCATCCCGCAACGCGGCCTCGCAGGCGGCGGCCAGGTCGATCATCTCCCAGCGCTGCGCGGGCTCGGACTCGGCGGGAGAGGCGAGATGATCGTTGGGCACGATCATGAGATGGCCGTTGGCGTACGGGAACAGGTTGAGGATCACGAACGTCCTGGTGCCGCGGTGGACGATGAGGCTCGACTCGTCGTCCTGCCGGCTGAGCGCCAGACAGAAGACGCAACCCGCGGGCTTTTCCTGGACCAGGTAGGAGTACCTCCAGGGAGTCAGCAGACTCTTCATCAACGGTTGATCAGTTCTTTGAGCTCCTTGCCTGGCTTGAAGTAAGGGATCTTCTTGGCCGGGACGTGCACCTTCTCGCCGGTCTTGGGATTGCGCCCCTGTCGGGAGCGGCGCTGCCGGATGCGGAAGCTCCCGAACCCGCGCAGCTCTATCTTCTGGTCCTTGTGAAGCGCCTCGATGATGGAATCGAACACCGTCTTGACGATGACCTCGGCGTGCTTCTTGGTGAGCTCCGAGACCCGGGAGACCTCCTCCACGAGCTCGGCCTTGGTCATCGCCCCCCGGGTCTCTCCTCCCTCGAGGGTGTCACTGCTCTTCGTCTGCATCCGACTCCTCTGCGCCGGCGAGATCCCCCACGACGTCGCCGATGGTTGTTCCGCCGCCCGAGCGGCTCGAGCGGTAGGACTCCAGGTCGATCGGATCCCCGCCTTCCGCGGCGGCGGCCTTGATCGACAGCCCGATCTTGCGCTCGCCCTGATCCATCTTGATCACCTTGGCGCGGACGATCTGATCGACCGAGAACCTGTCCTTGGGGTGCTCCACGCGCTCCTCGGCCAGCTCCGAGACGTGGACCAGGCCCTCCACCCCCTCGGCGATCTCGACGAAGGCCCCGAAGTCCGTCAGGCGGACGATCCGGCCAACGATGGTGTCGCCGAGCTTGTGATGGGCGAAGAAGTCGTCCCAGACGTTGGGGCCAAGCTGCTTGAGCCCGAGCGACAGCCGCTGGTTCTCGGCGTCGATCTTGAGGATCATGGCTTCCACGGTGTCGCCCTTCTTGAGGATCTCCGACGGGTGCTTGATCCGGCGCGTCCAGCTCAGATCGGAGATGTGGATGAGGCCGTCGATCCCTTCCTCCACCTCCACGAAGGCGCCGAAGTCGGTGAGGTTGCGCACCTTGCCCGTGATCCGGGAGCCCACCTCGTACTTCTCGCCGATCAGCACCCAGGGGTTGGGCTCGGTCTGCTTGAGGCCGAGCGACAGCCGGCGCTGCTTGAGGTCGGCGTCCAGGATGACGGCGTCCACGGTGTCGCCGATGTTGAGGATCTTCGAGGGGTGCTTGACCTTCTTGGTCCAGGACATCTCCGACACGTGGATGAGCCCTTCGACCCCCTCTTCCAGCTCCACGAAGGCGCCATAGTCGGTGAGGCTCACCACCTTGCCCTTGATGCGCGTTCCGGCGGGGTACTTGTCCCCGACCTTCTCCCAGGGGTCCGTCTTGAGCTGCTTGAAGCCCAGCGACACGCGCTCTGTCTGGCGGTCGAACTTGAGGACCACCACCTCGACTTCGTCCCCCACGGCGAAGAGCTCCGAAGGGTGGTTGATGCGCCCCCACGACATGTCGGTGATGTGGAGCAGGCCGTCGATCCCTCCCAGATCGAGGAAGGCGCCGTAGCCGGTGATGTTCTTCACCACACCCTTGACGCGCTTGCCTTCCTCCAGGGTCTCCAGAGTCTTGCGCTTCTTCTCCTGGTTCTCCTCTTCCAGGACGGCCTTGCGGGAGAGGACGATGTTGCCGCGGCGCTTGTTGACCTTGATGACCCGCATGCGGAACTCCTTGTTCCGCAGCGAGTCGAGGTTCCGGACCGGCCGGATGTCCACGAGCGACCCGGGGAGGAAGGCTCGCACGCCGATGTCCACGGCCAGCCCGCCCTTGATGCGCTCGATGACACGGCCGGTGATCACCGCACCGGTGTTGTAGGCGCGCTCGACCTCCTCCCAGACCTTCATCTTCTCGGCCTTTTCCTTCGAGAGGACGACGTAGCCTTCCTTGTTCTCGGTCTTCTCCAGGAGCACATCCACCTGGTCGCCGACCGCCACGTGGACGCGGCCGGCCCCGTCGGTGAACTCGTCGATGTCGATGATCCCTTCCGACTTGTACCCGACGTCCACGATCACCTCGCCGGGCAGGACCTTCAGGACCTTGCCACGCACCACCTCCCCTTCGGCGAGGTTCTTGAAGCTCACGTCGTACATGTCGAGCAGCTTCTCGTAGTCCTCGCGGCTGAGCTCCCCGGCGTCGGGCGCGCTGCCGGGGGCCCCCGAGATCCCGGCGATCGGGCTGCCGGCGCGAGCTTTCTTGGGCGCGCGGCGGCCCGTCTCCTCGGGAGCTCCCGAAGCCGGGGTGGCGGTGCTGTCGTCTCGTTTCACGTCCTTCTGAAGATCCATATCGACTCGTTTGACCTTTTGCTGGTGCAACGCTCAGCCGCCGCGGCAGAGGCGAGACGGAGGCGGGCCGGCTTCGAGCCCCAGGAACGCGCCCGCCGGCCCGAAGCGCGGCCAGGATGGAGGCGGCAGGCTGCTAACTCAAAGAAAACAAAAATTATACGGATGCAACGGGGGTGTGTCAAGCCGGCCGGGGCCGGGAGCTTTTCTACTTGCCCCCCAGGATGACGTCGAAGCCGAGGCGGATCTCGAAGAAGTCGTCCAGCTCGACGTCCACCTCGATCTGTGCGGTCCCCCCTCCCCCGCCCAAGTCCGGGAACACGTAGTGGTCGGGAGGTATGACCGCCGCCTGGTTCATGCACGGAGGCGCCGGATTGCGCTGATCCCGGAGGCACCCGCTGAAGGCTTCCCTGTCCGGCAGGTTGAAGCCGTCCAGCACCGCCTCGATCTTGAACGAGTCATTGGTGTAGTTGATCCAGCGGGCGTCGGCGCGGAAGGAGAAGATCTCGTTCACGAAGAAGCGGATCCCGCCCCCCGCCAGGTAGAAGGTGCTGTCTTCCCCATCGTAGGGGTCGTCGAAGTTCCTGAGCACCTGTCCCAGCCCCGCCGAGAGGTAGGGCACGATGCGGCTGTCGGCCTTCGTGTTGAAGTTGTAGTTCACGCTGGCCGAAAGGTTGAAATTGTCGATGTTGATCTGGTTGCCGCGGTTGCGGAAGGCCGTCGGATCGTTGAAGACGCGGTTGACGAACCCCGTCACGTCGGCGAAGGTCTCGGGCTCCCTGAACACCGTCCCGCCGGTGTCGCTGACGGTGGGGTAATAGATGGGAATGTCGTAGTTGGGATCGTTGGCGCGCCGGCTGGCAACGACATTGGGGTGTTCCTGAAGGATCCCCGGGGACTGGGGGACCAGGCTGTCGTAGTCCACGTTCGCCCACGTGAACTGATAGAACTGGGCGAGCTGGCGCGCGCGCGGGTCGGTGATGTCCATGATCGGCGTGGTGAGCAGGGGGATCAGCTCCTGGGTCAGGTCCAGGCGCTGCTTGCCAAAGCCGAGGTCCACTTCGATCTCCCAGTGGCGCGTGATGTTGTAGCCGCCCCGAATCCCGAGGACGAACTCGGAGTCGTCCGTCTGGACTTCGCCGTTGGTGACGATGCGGTTGGCGTTGTAGATCCAGACCGACTCCTGGTCGGCGTCGCACTCATCGTAGTACGGAGCCCGGTCGTCGCCCGGGCCGGTGAGCGGCCCCGCGTCGCCGTTGCAAGGGTCGCTGCCGAACTGCCCCCCCGCCATCACGTTGAAGGGGTAGTTGGGGTCCATGCTCTGGTCCCCCCCGACCAGGCCCGAGTTCGGGACGAAGACCTGGTTGACGTCGGTGGGATCGTTGGCGGGGTTCAATGTGAAGTTGGGGTCGGCGAAGAGAGGCTCGGTGCGGAAGGTGCTCACGCGGCCGAACTGGCTGGCGGAGGGGAGATCGTGCCCGAAGAAGCCGCCGAAATAAATGAAGACTTCCCAGGAGTTCTTCTTGTTCTGCGCCATGGCCGGCGCGCCCGACATCACGACGATGGTGGCGACCGCCGCGAGGCGGGCGAGCCCCCGCGCGGCGATCCCGCTGCTGGCGAGATTCATCCCCTCTCCTTCTGAAGGCCCGCAACCCTGACCGGAGCCGGGACTCCGGTGCTCCCCCTTGCCCGTGGTCCCTGGACCCCGTGGGGGCGAGGATCGGCCGCTGCACGGAGAAAGAGGTTCTCGCCGGGACCGCGCGCCATCGTTAGACTCGGTACCGGACCCCAAGGATGACACACGTCCGCGAACCGATATGCTTGGATGGCAAAAGAGCGCGCATCCTATCACAGGCTCGAAAAATGTGTCAATCCGGGGAACCGGGGGGCGTTTCAGGCCGGCTGGAGGATCTTCTCCAGCGCACGGAGGAAGGCGGTGTTCTCCTCCCTGGTGCCGAGGGTGACCCTCAGCGATGTGGGGAAGTGGTAGGCCCCCATCGGCCGGACGATCACGCCCGCGCTCAGCAGGAGGGCGAAGCACTCCTCGGCGTCCCTCCCCGCATCCACGAGGACGAAGTTGGCCACCGAGGGAGTGAAAGGGACCCCCATGCGACGCAGCCCGTCCTGCAGGTAAGCACGCTCGCGGGCGTTGTGCTCGCGGGAGCGCGCCACATGGGCGTCGTCGTCGAGTGCGGCGAGAGCCGCCGCCTGCGCCACGCCGCTGGTGTTGAAGGGGGAACGCACCTTCTCGGCGGCGGCCCGGACGTCGGGTGTGGTCACGGCGTACCCGATGCGCAGCCCCGCCAGCCCGTACACCTTGGAGAAGGTCCGGAGCACGGCCAGTCTCCTGCCGGCTTTCAGGAGCGCCAGGCTGTCGGGGTAGTCCGCCGCCTCCACGTACTCGTAGTACGCCTCGTCCATCACGATCAGCACGTCGTCGGGGACCGCCGCGGCGAAGCGGGCGAACTCGTCGTGCGTCACGTACGTCCCGGTCGGGTTGTTGGGGTTGGCGATGAAGACGATGCGGGTGCCCGGCTCGACGCGGCTGGCCATCGCCCGCAGGTCGTGCCGCATGTCGTGCAGAGGGATGACCCGCGCATTGCCGTTGACGGTCATCACGGCAAGCCGGTACATGATGAAGGCCTGATCGGCCATCATCGCCGAGCCATCCCTCCCCAGGAAGGTGCGGGCCAGGATCTCCACCAGATCGGTGGAGCCGTTCCCCAGCAGGACCTGATCCATGGTCACGCCCAGCCGCTCGGCGAGACGCCGCCTGAGGTAGTAGCCGCCTCCGTCGGGGTAGCGGTGCACCCCGTCCATCGCCTGGCGGGCCGCGCGCAGGGCCAGGGGAGAGGGCCCCAGCGGGTTCTCGTTGGAGGCCAGCTTGATGGTGCCGGCCAGGCCCAGCTCCCGCTCCACCTCCTCGGAGGGCTTGCCCGGGACATAGGGCTCGATCCGGGCGATGTTGTCCGGCACCCGCAGAGGGCTCACGGCACCGCCTCCCTGAGCCGGCGGACCTCCTCGCCGGTCAGGCGCCTGAAGCCACCCGGGCGCAGCCGCCGGTCGGCCACCGGCCCGATGGCCACGCGGCGCAGGCGCGAGACCGGGTGTCCGGCCCGCTGGAACATCCGGCGGATCTGGTTGTTGCGCCCCTCCTCGAGGGAGACCTCGAGCCAGGCGTTGCCTTCCGAGCTCAGCACCCGGATGCGGCAAGGGAGGGTCCTGCGGCCGTCCAGGACGATCCCGCCGGCCAGGCGGCGCAACGTTTCCCCGGCGGGAAGGCCCTTGACCTTGACCTGGTACACCTTGCGGCATCCCCCGCCGGGGCGCGTGAGCCTCTCCGCCAGGTCACCGTCGTTGGTCATGATGAGCAGGCCCGTGGTGTGGAAATCCAGGCGTCCCACGGGGTAGACCCTCTCCTTCACCCCCCGCAGGAGATCCATCACCGTCGGACGCCCCTGGGGATCGCGGGTGGTGGTGACGAACCCGTCGGGCTTGTTGAGGAGGTAGTAGGCGCGGGCTCCGGCGGGCCGGACCCGCCGCCCGTCGACCTTGATGTGATCGCGGCCGGGATCCACCTTGAAGCCTGGCTGGGTGACCACCGAGCCGTTGACGCTGATGCGGCCATGGGCGAGCCACGACTCGGCCTCCCTGCGGGAGGCGATGCCGGCCCGCGCCAGCACCTTGTGGATGCGCTCGAGTCCGGAGGCATTCCCCTCCTCCGGCTCATGTTTCGATGCGCCCCGACCCATTGCTTTCTGCCGGCTCCTCCCCCGGCGACGGCGGCGGCTCCTGCGAGGACGGCGCCGCGGCCTGGCCGTCGCCGGCGTCGGCCTCCAGCATGGCTTCGAACTCCTCCATGCTGGGGAGATCGGAAAGAGAGTTGAGTCCGAACCGGATCAGGAACTCCCGTGTGGTTCCGTACACGAACGGTTTGCCGACCACCTTCTTGCGCCCCAGGATCCGCACCAGCCGCCGCTCCAGCAGCGTGGCCAGGATGGCCGACGGGCTGACCCCGCGGATCTCCTGGATCTCGGGGGCGGTGATCGGCTGCTTGTAGGCCACGATGGCCAGGGTCTCCAGCGCGGCGCGAGAGAGTCGGTGCCGGTTCCTGGATCGCACCAGGGCGCGCACGAACGGCCCCAGGGCGGGATCCGTGGTGATGCGGAGCCCGCCGGCCACGGCCTGCACCCTCAGCCCCTTGCCGGGCCGATCGTAGTCCTGCTGGAGCTCCCGCAGCGCCTGGTCGATCTCGGGGCGCCGTTGCTCGCCCAGCACCTCGGCCACGTCGGCCGGGGTGAGCGGCTCCTCCCCGGCGAACAGGAGGGCCTCCAGAATGGCCCGCAGGGGCGCCTCGGGAAGCGGCTCGTCTTCGCGCGGCGGGTCGGGGTCCGGAATCGCTCCCTCCTCCAGGGCCTCGACACTCTCCTCCAGCTCCGGCGCTCCGGCCTGGGGCTTTTCCTCAGTCACCGCCTGGCCCCTCCTCCGGCTCCGCGGGACCCGCCTCGTCCTCCGCGGCGGCGGACGCCAGGAGGATCTCGCCCAGGGGCCGCGCCTGCCGGGCGGCGACCAGGCGGAGCCTCACCAGCTCGAGCACCGCCAGGAAGGCGGCGATGCGCTCGGCGCGGGTGGCCAGCTCGGCCAGCAGGGCGCGCAGGGACAGAGCCTCCGGGGCGCCCTGGAGACGATCCAGCAGCCAGGCGATCTTCTCCGACACGGAGATCTCGTCGCGCTTGACGTGCAGCGGCGCGGCGTCCTCCAGCGTCTCGATGAGGCGCTTGAACGCGGACAGCAGGTCGAACAGGGAGACCTCGAGGAGCTTCTCTCCCCGGTAGGGGGCCAGCGGGTCCTCGCCCCCGTGCCCGCGCAGGAACGTGTCCGCCTGCAGCTCGTCCCTCTCGCGGAGCATCTCCGCGGCCGCCTTCATCTTCTGGTGATCGAGGAGCTGCCGCACCAGGCCGGCCCTGGGATCCTCGGACTGCTCCCCAGGGGCCGCCGGGTCGGGCGGCAGCAGCATCCGGGACTTGATGTGGGCCAGCGTCGCCGCCATCACCAGGAAGTCTCCGGCTATCTCCAGATCGAGCTGCTGCATGAGTTGGAGGTAGGCGTCGTACTGGCGGCAGATCTCCACGATCGGGATGTCGGTGATGTCGATTTCATGGGCCCTGATCAGGTGCAGGAGCAGATCAAGGGGCCCTTCGAAGGCGGGCAGGATCAGCTTCGGCAGGACGGCGCCGGCGGCGCTGGCCGCACGATCCGCGGAGGCCTTCTCCGTCCTCTCGGGCACGGGATCTCCTCGCGTGGATGACGGCGCATGCTACCACCCGCGTCCCGGGCGCGTCAACGAAGGGGTGGACTAACCGCGGATTTCCTTGAAGGTGAGCTTGACCATGCCCAGGTTCAGGACGTCGCCGTGCTTGATGCGCGCGGGCTTGCCGCTCACCAGCTTCTTGCCGTTGACGAAGGTGCCGTTGAGCGCGCCGACCTCCTCCGTGACCGAGTAGACGCCGCCCTCCAGCGTCAGGCGGGCGTGGTGGCGCGAGACCGATCGGTTGAGATCGAGGGCCGACAGGTCCACCTCCGGCTTGAGGCCGGTCACCGGATCGAATCGCCCGATCGCCGCGCGGCTGCTGACCAGGTGGAAGAGCTCCTCGCCGTCGTCGTTCACCAGCACGGCATGGCAGTTGCGGGGCCTCCTGGCGGCGGGGGGCGACGCGGTGGAGGGATCGCGGGGCGCCGCGCGGGTGGCGTCGGCGGGAGGAGGTGA
>DATEEA010000059.1:0-13415 GCA_035281445.1 Candidatus Polarisedimenticolia bacterium | reverse complement strand
TCGGCGGTGCTGGCGGTGGGCCCGGAGGGGGGCTGGGCCCCGGCCGAGATCGAGGCGGCCGGCAGGGCGGGGTTCACCGCGGCCACCCTGGGCCGGCGCGTCCTGAGGACGGAGACGGCGGGGATCGTGGCGGTGGCGCTGGCGTTGTTCCTGGCCGGAGAGATGGGCCCCGGACCGGGTCGATCGTCGGGTTCCTCGGGATCGGCCGGACATTCCTAAGGGTTTTCCTTTCTTTGACTTCAGAGGGATCGGGTGATAGATTTCGCCCCTGCCTTGGCGGCAGTCCCGCCCCTGGAGCGGCCTGAGGCCCCTGAAAGCGCGCTCCCCCCGGCAAGAGAGCCCCGGCACGGCCGCGAGGCAGGAGGAACTCGTGCACATCAACGACTTGCTGAAGATCGCCAGCGAACGCGGGGCCTCGGACCTCCACCTGAAGGTCGGCAGCCATCCCGTCATCAGGGTGCACGGCGACCTGCAGCCGCTCGTGGAGCTCAAGCGGCTGATGCAGGAAGACACCATCGCCATGGCCTTCAGCATCATGAGCGGGCGCCAGAAGCAGAAGTTCAAGGACAACTACGAGCTCGATATCGCCTACTCGGTTCCGGGGCTGGGCCGCTTCCGCTGCAACATCTTCCAGCAGCGGGGGACGGTCGGGCTGGTGCTGCGCGTGATCCCCGTGAAGATACGCACCTTCCAGGAGCTGCTCATGCCTCCCATCCTCAAGACCATTTCCGAGGAGCGGCGCGGGCTCATCCTGTGCACGGGGACCACCGGATCGGGCAAGTCCACCACCCTGGCCGCCATGATCGACTACGTCAACTCGACGCGGACCGAGCACATCATGACCATCGAGGATCCCATCGAGTTCCTTCACCGGGACAAGAAGAGTCTGATCAACCAGCGCGAGGTGGAGGTGGACACCAAGTCGTTCTCCCAGGCCCTGCGCTCGGCCCTCCGGCAGGATCCCGACGTCATCCTGGTCGGCGAGATGCGCGACTACGAGACCATCGAGACGGCTATCACCGCGGCCGAGACGGGGCACCTGGTGCTGTCCACGCTCCACACCCTGGACGCGACCGAGACGGTCAACCGCATCATCTCCGTGTTCCCGCCCCACCAGCAGAAGCAGATCCGGCTGCAGCTCGCCGGGATCCTCAAGGCCATCATCTCCATGCGCCTGCTCCCCAGGGTGGACGGCAACGGCCGCGTCCCGGCCGTGGAGATCCTCCGCACCACCGGCTACATCAGGGACTGCATCGAGAACAAGGAGAAGACCAAGCTCATCCGGGAGGCGATCGCCGGGGGCACGTCGCAGTACGGGATGCAGACCTTCGATCAGTCGATCTACCAGCTCTACTCGAAGGACCTCATCTCCCTGGACGAGGCGCTGCGCCGAGCCACCAATCCCGACGAGTTCAAGCTCAAGATCCAGGGGATCCACTCCACCGGCGACGTGGCGCAATCGGAGATGGAGGCCACGCTGCAGGCCGAGGACGACTTCGGCGGCGAGGAGCCCGGCTCCCCCTTCGCCATGACGCGCTAGGGGCGGCCGTGGCGCGGTCCAAGGGAGGAGCGGGCCCGGGCGACCCCATGGCGCAGGCCATCGCTTCGCTGGCCCGGTGCGACCGGACCGTGCTGGAGATGCGCCGGCTGCTGCGCCGCAAGGGCCATGCCCCGGCGGCGATCGACGGCGTCATCGAGCGGCTGCTCCGGATGCGTTATCTTGACGATCGTGCCTACGCCGGTCGCTACGCGGCGTGGGCCGTCTCGCGCAAGGGGCTGGGGCGGGCCGCGGTCAGAGCCAGGCTGGCGGCGCGGGGCGTGGAGCGCGAGGCGATCGACGCGGGGCTGGCGGCCGGCTTCGGCCCCGCCGGGGAGATGGAGGCGCTTCGGCGGGCCCTGTCGGACGTGCACGGTCCGCTGGATCGGGCCGGCGCGCGGCGGCTGGCCGCGCGGCTGGCGCGGCGGGGCTTCCCTGAGGACATGATCCGGGAGGCGCTGGCCCGGCGACGGGAGGATCCGGACGAGCCGTTACCGGACGAAGGAGAGACGCGGCGATGAAAGGAAGCGAGGTCCGCAGCCGCTTTCTGGGCTACTTCGAGGAGCGGGGCCACGCCCGCGTGCGCAGCTCGTCCCTCATCCCCTCGGGCGACCCCACGCTGCTGTTCTCCAACGCCGGGATGAACCAGTTCAAGGAGGTCTTCCTGGGGCGGGAGACCCGCGCCTACCGGCGCGCCGCTTCCTCGCAGAAGTGCCTCCGCGTCTCGGGCAAGCACAACGACTTCGATCAGGTGGGCCGCACCGCGCGCCACCACACCTTCTTCGAGATACTGGGAAACTTCTCCTTCGGCGATTACTTCAAGCGGGAGGCGATCGCCTTCGCCTGGGAGCTGGTGACCCGGGAGCTGGCCATCCCGGCGGCGCGTCTCTGGGTCACGGTCTTCCGCGACGACGAGGAGGCGGCCGCCCTCTGGCCGGAGGTCGCCGGCCTGCCGCCCTCGAGGGTGGTGCGCCTCGGCGAGAAGGACAACTTCTGGGCCATGGGAGACACCGGCCCGTGCGGCCCCTGCTCCGAGATCTACTTCGATCAAGGCCCCGGCGTCGGCTGCCGGCAGGAGACCTGCTCGGTGGCCTGCGGGTGCGACCGGTACCTGGAGTTCTGGAACCTGGTCTTCATGCAGTTCGATCGGCAGCCCGACGGCTCCATGAAGCCGCTGGCCGCCCCCAGCATCGACACGGGCGCCGGACTGGAGAGGCTGGCCGCGATCCTGCAGGGAGTGGACAGCAACTACAAGTCCGATCTGTTCCTGCCGCTGATCGAGTCGATCGCCGGACGCTCGGGCGCCCGCTACGGCGCCGACCAGGCTTCCGACGTGTCGCTGCAGGTCATCGCCGACCACCTGCGTGCCCTGACCTTTCTCATCGCCGACGGCGTGATCCCATCCAACGAGAAGCGCGGCTACATCCTGAGGAGGATCATCCGCAGGGCCCTGGCCTACGGCCGGAACCTCGGCCTGGAGAAGCCCTTCCTCCACGAACACACCGGCGACGTGGTGGCCATGATGGGAGGGGCCTACCCCGAGCTGGCGCGGGAGCGGGCGCGGATCGCCGAGGTCTGCCGGAGGGAAGAGGAGACTTTCGGCGCCAGCCTCGCCCGCGGCCTGGAGGTCGCCGGCGACACGTTCAGCCAGTACCAGGGGACGACGCTGGACGCGGCGGAGACGGTCAGGCTGTGGACCACGTACGGCGTCACCACGGAGATCCAGGAAGCCCTGGCTCCCCGCTACAGGGTGACCATGCCGGGCAAGGAGGCCATCGAAGCGGAGATGGAGAAGCACCGCGAGGCGGCGCGCGCGTCGTGGAAGGGCCAGGAGGATCCGCGCTACCCGCGCGAGCTGCTGGAGCTGCCGGCCCGCCCCGGCTGGCAGCGCACGCTCTTTCGCGGCTACGAGACGCTGTCGGAGGCCGGCCGGATCGAACACCTCGCCACCCCCGAGGGCCTGGTGGAGACCCTGGGGGAAGGGCAGGTCGGCTTCGTGGTGCTCGACCGCACCCCGTTCTACGCGGAATCGGGCGGCCAGGTGGGGGACACCGGCCGCCTGGCCGGGCAGGAAGGGTCGGTGGCCGAGGTGGACGACACGCAGAGCCCGGCCCCGGGCCTGATCGTCCACATCGTCCGCGTGCTGAGCGGCTCGCTGCAGCGGGGGGAGCGGGTGCAGGCGCAGGTCGATCCCCAGGCGCGCGCCGCCACCATGCGCAACCACACCGCCACGCACCTGCTGCACGCCGCCCTCAAGAGGGTGCTGGGAGAGGGCGTGCAGCAAGCCGGCTCCTACGTCGGCCCGGACCGGCTTCGCTTCGACTTCAACTACCCCAGTCCGTTGAGCCGCCAGGCCCTCGACCGGGTCGAGGACGAGGTGAACGAGCAGATTCTCCTCGACGCCGCCGTCGGCAAGGTGGAGAAGGACTTCGACGAGGCCATGGCCGGAGGGGCCGTCGCCCTGTTCGGCGAGAAGTACGGCGATCGGGTCCGCGTGGTCACCGTGCCGGGATACAGCCAGGAGCTGTGCGGAGGCACCCACTGCTCCGGCACCGGCGAGATCGGCTCGCTGCGCATCATCAGCGAGCGAGGGATCGCCGCGGGGGTGCGGCGCATCGAGGCCCTGACCGGCCTGCCCGCGGTGGTCCGCGCACGCGAGGACGCGCGCCTGCTGGCGGGGATCGAGGAGCTCCTGCGATCACCCCGGGAGGCCGCGCCCGAGGCCCTGGTGAACGTGCTGGCCGCCCAGAAGGCTCAGGCCCGCGAGCTGGAGAGGCTGAAGCTGCGCCTGGCGCAGGCGCAGATGCAGGAAGGCGCTGGTTCGCAGGCACCGCCGCCCCGCGAGGTGGCCGGCGTGCGCCTGATCGCCCGGCGGGTGGAGGGTCTGGATCGTCCGGCCATGCGGACGCTCGCCGACAACCTCAAGCGCGAGGCCGGCAGCGCCGTGGTGGTCCTGGCGTCGGCCTCCGAGGGGAAGGTCTCCCTGCTGGCCGCCATCACGCCCGATCTCGAGGGACGGCTCGACGCCCGCGCCCTCATCAAGGACCTCGCCGGCCTGGTGGGAGGAGGAGGGGGCGGCAACGCGCTGCTGGCCGAGGCGGGGGGGCGGAACCCCGGGCGGATCCAGGACGTGATCGAGCAGTCGGCGCCGATCCTTGAGCGGCACCTGGCCGCGTCCCGCGCAGGCTCGTGATGCGCGCCCGCGCCTCGCTCGTCCTGCTGGCCGCTCTGTTGCCCGCGTCCGCCGGGGCCCAGGAGGCGATACGGCCGGCCCTGGTGGAAGGGGAGATCGTCTACACCCACCGGCCCGCCCGCAAGCCGCAGCCCGCCGCTTCCCCGGCGGCTCCGGCCCCCAAGGCGCGCCGAGCCGCTCCCGAGGCGATCGATCGGCTGGTGCGCGAGGTGAGCGCGCGGTACGAGATGGATCCCAGGCTGGTGACGACGGTCATCAGCGTGGAGTCGGGATTCAACCACATGGCGGTCTCGCCCAAGGGGGCGCGGGGGCTCATGCAGCTCATGCCCCAGACCGCCCGGCAGTACGGCGTGAAGAACGTGCACGATCCCCGCGAGAACGTGGAAGGTGGAGTGGCTTACCTCAAGGATCTGACCCGCCGCTACCGCGGCGACATGCGCCTGGCCCTGGCCGCGTACAACGCCGGGCCGGAGGCCGTGGAGAGGGCATCGGGAGTCCCGAACTACAGGGAGACCCGCGACTACATCAAGAGGATCGAAGCGCGCTACGGGATCCTGGCCCTGGGTGGGGCGGCGGGGACGGGAGGGACCATGGCGCGGATCCCCACCAGCATCAGCGCGACCACCGGGGAGGACGGCGGCATCGTCTACACCAACGTCCGCGGGACCGGGATGCAGATCGTGCGCAAGGGCCGCCGGTGAGCGGGGCGTCCCTCGCCCAGGGGCCGGGGTCGGTGCGGCCGCCCATCGCCGCCGCCCCGCTGGACCACGGCCTCTTCCTGATGCACCTCAACAAGGGGCGCGAGCACATCGCCGCCGGGAGGCTGGCCGAGGCGCGGGGATGCCTGGAGCGGGCGCTGCGCGTGCGTCCCGGCGACGAGACGGCCCTGGACCTGCTCGGCCGGATCTACTTCAAGATGGATCTCCGGCACGAGGCGTTCACCGTCTACCGCCATCTGGTGCAGCTCCATCCCGAGGCCGACGTCCTGCACGCCAACCTGGGAATCCTGGAGTTCAAGGAAGGCCGCGACGACGACGCCCGCCGCAGGCTGGAGACGGCGCTCCTGCTGAACCCCGCCAACCAGAGGCCCCGCCTCTACATCGGGCTCATCGAGCGCAGGCAAGGCAACCTCGCCGCGTGCATCCGGCAGCTCGAGGCCGCCGGGGCCCGGGCCCTGGCCCGGCGCGTGCGGCGCCAGCTCGACCCGGCGCGCGGCGAGACCGAGGCGCCGGCGCCGGACCCGGCCGCGGACACGGGGCCTGTGGCGGCCGTGGCTCCGGAGGAGACGGCCCGCCCGCCGATCGTGGACCTGGCGGCCATCGCGGCCGCGCGCTGCCTGGAGGAAGCGGTGGACGGCGCGACGTTCGGCATCCTCCCGCGCAGCGGGCCCGCGGGCGGAGACCTCCTCCGGATCGACCTCACCGAGGGGGTGCGGCTGCGGCCGGGAGCCGTGGCCAGGGTCATGGCCCAGCGCGGGGCGCTGCGCCGGGAGGGGCGCCCCTCCGGGCCCATGGTGACGGTCATCGGGCGCGGAAGGGTGGAGATGGCGGCCCAGGGGACCGGCCCGTCGAGGATCCTGCTGCTGCGGCTGGAGGCGGGGCAGACCCTGACCGCGCGGCCCGAGGCGGTCCTGGCCTGCGACGCCTCGGTGGGGATGCGCTCCTCGCGCCGCGGCCCCTGGGAAGGGGGGGCGGGGGGAGCGGGGCCCAGGACGGCCATCCTCCTTCATGGCCCGGGGATCGCGGCTCTGGCCTGCGATCCGGCCGCCCGCCCCATCCGGATCGAAGGGGAGGACACCCTGCTGTGCCACGGCGCCGACGTGGTCTGCTGGTCCGGGGAGCTGCGGTCGATGGCCGCGGCGGCTCACGGCGGCGGCCTCGACGAGCTGCTCGGCCCGCGCCGCGGCGCAGCGGCGCCCCTCTGCCTCGCGGGAGAGGCCCAGGTGCTGCTCGACCCGCCGGTCTGAGATGGGCCGCATCCCTCTCCTCGATCTGCACCTGCACCTGGAAGGCTCCATCCCTTCCGCCGCTCTGCGGCGCCTTGCCGCCCGCCACCGTGCCGGCGTCCCCGACCTCGCCTTCGACGGTTTCACCGGATTCCTGCGCGCCTTCGGACGGGTCTGCGACCTGCTGCGCGATCGGCGCGACTTCGAGCTGGCCGCCTGGTCGGTCTTCGAGCGATGGCGGGCGCTGGGCGCCGATCACGTGGAGGTCAGGTTCTCGCCGCAGGCCCACCTTCGCCGGGGAGTCTCCCTGACGTCGATCCTGGACGGTGTCCTGCTGGCGCGCGCGCGGGCCGAGCGCCGCGGGGGCATGAGCGTGGCGCTGGTGGCCGACGGCGTTCGCCAGTGGGGCCCGGACTGGTTCGATCAGGTGGTGCGGTCGCTGGCTCCCTGGGCGGGCCGGGGCATCGAGGCCGTGGGAATGGGTGGGGACGAAAGGGCGTTCCCGGCGCGGATCTTCGCCCCGGCCTTCCGCCTGGCCCGCCGCCTCGGCTTCCGCTCCACCGTGCACGCGGGGGAGACCGAGGGTGCCGCCTCGGTGCGATCGGCGCTCTGCCTGGGAGCCGACCGGATCGGACATGGAGCGCGCGCGGTGGAGGACCCGGATCTGGTCCGCCTGCTGGCCCGGCGCGGGACGCCCCTGGAGCTCTGCCCGGGAAGCAACGTGGCCACCGGAGTGGTGCCCTCGCTGGCGGAGCATCCGCTGCCGCTCCTGCTGCGGGCGGGCGTCAGGGTCACCCTCGGGTCGGACGACGGCGCCCTCTTCGGGACGGACATCGCGCGCGAACGGCGGCGGGCGGTGCGCGCCTTCGGCCTCTCGCGGCGCGAGCAGGCCCTGCTGGCGCGCCACGCCGTGGAGGCCGCGTTCCTCTCCGACGGCCGCAGGAGACGGCTCCTGGCCAGGGTGCTCCGCGCGGAGCCCTCGCTCAGGATGAGGCCGTAGCGGGAGCCCTCCTGGTGAGCGCCCGGACCTGCCGGAACTTCTTGGGCGAGGTGTTCTGGTACTTGACGAAGTTCCGATGGAAGTCCCGGTAGTTCTGGTAGCCCACCGTGTAGGCGATCTCGGAAACCGTGCGGCGCCCGTTGAGCAGCAGCTTCTCCGCCTCCCGCATCCTGGTCCGGTGGATGAACTCGGTCACGGTCACGCCGCAGTGCCTCTTGAACAAGTGCGACAGGTAGTTGCGGGACACCCCCACGGCGCGCGCGATCTCGGCCAGGGCGATCTTGGACGTGTAGTGGGAGCGCACGAAGACCTTCACCTGCTCCACCGCGGGATGGCCGGGCGGCGCGATCGAGCCGAGAGTGCCGGTGACCTCGTCGTACGCGGACCAGAAGCGGTGGATCAGGTCCTCGGTGTCCGACGCGGCGGCGAGGTGGCGCACCAGGGCCAGGCGCTCCCGCAGCCCGCGTCCGGTCAGCCCTTCCTGCTCCGCCACCACCCGATCGAGGCGGATCAGCAGGGAGAAGAAGATGTGCGAGAGATCGGCGAAGCGGTCGGTCTCCGCGGCCGCCTCGGCCACGGCCGACTCCATGGCCGCCCGCGCCCCCGGCAGGTCGAGGAGGGCCAGCCTCCTGACCGCCTCTTCCTCCGCCGCGCAGACGCTGCGCGGGCTGGGAGCATCCGCCGCGCCGCCGGCGGTGACGTTGCCGTGCGAAAGCCTTTCGTCCATCCGGTCCCCCCCCCGATCTCCGACCTGGACGGCGCCGCGCAAGCTCTCGCCGCACCGCCGAAACGGCCAAAGGACGGCCAGTGGCTTCGAGAACAGACCTATGGGCAGGGGGGGAACGGGGCGGATCTTACCGGGGTGCCCGAACGGCTGTCAAGAACGAAGATCGGCGGGCCCGGCCACCAGCCGCACCGCCTCCGACATGACCCGGGCGGCGGCGTCCACCCCGGGAACCTCGCAATACACCCTGAGCACCGGCTCCGTGCCGGAGGCCCGGAACAGGATCCAGCCCTCCTCGCCGAACAGCAGCTTGAGGCCGTCGAGGTCGTCCTGGCCGGTGACGGTCATCCCTCCCAGCGACGCCGGCGGCGAGGCCCGCAGCCGATCGACCAACGCCCGGCCGCGCTCCGGGGGGAGCTCCAGATCCCGGCGCGCGTACTCCAGCTCGCCGAAGCTGGCGGTGAGCTCGGACACCAGCCGGGACAGCGGCTTCCCCTCGTCCACCATGGCCTGGAGAAGCAGGAGGCTCACCATGGCGCCGTCCCGTTCGGGGAGGTAGCCCTCCACGCCGATGCCGCCGCTCTCCTCTCCTCCCAGCAGCATCCTGCCTTGCTGCAGCTCGCGCGCGATGTGCTTGAAGCCGACCGGGAAGGCGGTGAAGGGGAGTCCATAGCGCCGCGCGATCCGATCCAGGAGAATGGTGTTGGCGAAGGTCTTGCCGAGCGGGCCCCGGCGTCCCTTCTTGATGAGGCTCCACGCGAGCAGGGGGGCGATCCGCAGGGGGGAGACGAAGCGGCCGGTCTCGTCGAAAGCCCCGATCCGGTCTCCGTCGCCGTCGGTGGCCAGTCCGGCGTCCGCGCTCCAGGACGCGATCGCATCGCGCAGACCGTCCAGGTTCCGCTCCAGCGGCTCGGGATGGCATCCTCCGAAGAGCGGATCGGCCTCGGCGCGGAGGGTGGCCACTCTGGTGGCGCCTCCGGCGAGCAGCCGCTCCAGCAGGCGGCCGCTCGATCCGTGCATCGGGTCGACCACCACCCGCAGTCCGGCCGCCCTGATGGACGCCAGATCGACCATGGCTCCGAGCCGCGCGGCGTGCGCCTCCTCGAAGGAGCCCTCCTCCAGAAGTCCGCGCCGCGCCGCCTCCCCGGGCGCCAGGCACTCCGGGTCGCCGTCCTCCAGGTGGCGCTCGCAGGCCGCCGTGACGTCGCCTCCCGCGCTGCTGCCGAAGCCGTCCTTGATCTTGAAGCCGTTGAAAGAGGCAGGATTGTGGCTTGCCGTCAGCACCACGCCGAACGGGGAGCGCCGCTCCACGACCTGGCACGACACCGCGGGGGTGGGGCAGGGCGCCCCGCTCAGCAGGACCCTCCTTCCGGCGGCGGCGAGCACGCCGGCGGCGGCCTGCGCGAACGCCCGCGACAGGAACCGCGTGTCGTACCCCACCACCACCGGGCGCCCGGGATCCGGCCGATCCCCCCTCTCGCGGAAGGCGCGATCGGCGGCCGCGGCCACCCTGCGGACGTTGGCGAAGGTGAAGTCGTCGGCGATGACGCCTCGCCAGCCATCGGTTCCGAACCGGATCGGCATGCCAATCCCTCCGCAGAGGGGCGGACCATAACACGCTCCTTCTCCCGCCCACAACGCCCGGCGAGCCCCGCGTTGACCCTCCGGAGCGACGGGTGCTATGTTCCCTCCCCCGAGACCTCCCTTGCGGTCGCTCGCCGCGGACCGGGACGATGCTGAACCTGCCCAATTCGCTCACCATGCTCCGGATCTTCCTCGTCCCGATCCTGGTGGCGATCCTTCTCACCCGGTTCGAGGGGAAAGAGCTCTGGGGAGTGGGGGTCTTCCTGCTGGCGGCGCTCACCGACGTGCTGGACGGCTGGATCGCCCGCCGCCGCGGCCAGGTCACCACTCTGGGACAACTGCTCGACCCCGTGGCCGACAAGCTGCTGGTCTCGGCGGCCTTCATCTCGCTGGTGGAGGAGGGTCTGGCTCCCGCCTGGATGGTGGTCATCATCCTGGGCCGGGAGTTCGCGGTCATGGGCCTTCGCAGCGTCGCCTCCACGCAGCAGGTGGCCATCCCCGCCTCGGTGTGGGGAAAGTACAAGATGGCCTCCCAGGTGATCGCCATCTCCCTGCTGATCTTCGGCGATCACCCGTGGGGGCCTTCCGCGGTCATCGGGACCAGGGTGGCCATCCTGGGCTGGTACGCCCTCTGCGTGGTGGTCGTGCTGGCCACCCTCTCGGGCTTGGACTACTTCGTCAAGTTCTCCCGGCTCCTGGGCCGGAAGGAGGCCTGACGTGCCCGACCTGGTGGCCCGGGGGCGCGGCGCGTTCGTGCGCGGCATCCTGCTGCTGCTCCCCCTGGCGGTCACATGGGTGATCCTCCGATGGCTCTTCCGCGCGGTCACCGCCATGACCGGCCCGGGGGCGGAGCGCCTGCTCGGCCGGATGGGGATCGCGCCGGACAGCCCCGCCTTCCCGGCCCTGAGCGGCGTCATCGCGCTGGCGCTCACCGTGGGAGTGGTCCTGCTGGTGGGTGTGGTCGGCGGCCACTATGCCGGCCGGCGGGCGTGGGCCGCCCTGGAGCGCGTGCTCATGAGGGCGCCGCTGGTGCGCTGGTTCTACGGTCCGGCCCGCCAGATCATGGACGCCTTCGCCGCTCCGGGCAGCGGCGCCTTCCGCGAGGTGGTGCTGGTGGAGTACCCGCGGATCGGTCTCTGGGCGCTGGGGTTCGTCACCGGTCCTCTCCCGGGAGTCGCCCCCGTGCCCGACAACAGCGACTGGATCGCCGTGTTCCTTCCCACCACTCCCAACCCGACGTCGGGCTACACCATCATCCTGCCGCGGTCCGAGGCGATCCCGACGCGCATGAGCGTGGACGAGGGCTTGAAGCTGATCGTCTCGGGTGGATTCATCGCCCCGTCCGGGAGCGGCCGCGAGGACGCCGCGGCGGCGCCGGCCCTGCCGCACCGCCCATGACGCGCCGTCTCGTGCCGCCGTTCGTCCCTCCCTTCTACTGGACCATCAAGACGATCGCCTGGCCGATCACGCGCCTGTACGTCCGCCTGAAGGTGGAGGGGCTCGAGAACGTCCCCGCCTCTTCGTGCATCCTGGTGGCCAACCACGCCTCCTACGTCGACGCGGTGGTCCTGGGGAGCGCGTTCCCCCGGCGGGTCCGGTTCATGATCACCGCTCCCATCTACAGGATGCTCCGCCTGCGCTGGTTCTACTTCCTGATGGGATCGATCCCCGTGTCCGCCGATGCCTCCTATCCGGGGGCGTTCAAGGCCGCGCTGCGGACCGTCCAGCGCGGGGGGGTGGTGGGGATCTTCCCGGAGGGACAGAGGATGCCCGACGGCCGCCTGGGCGAGGGGAAGGCCGGCGTGGCCCTGCTGGCGGCGCGCGCCGGGGTCCCCGTCGTCCCCGCGGCCATCATCGGAGCGCACCGGGTGATGCCCGTGGGAGGAGTCCTCCCCAGGCCCTTCAGGATCCGCGTGGTGTTCGGGCGCCCTCTTCGCTTCCCGTCGGGCAACGGCCGCGCCGGACGGGAGCGGCTCGACGCCTTCGCCGAGGAGGTCATGCGCGCCATCCGCGAGCTCATGCCGGGCCAGAGCGGAGCGCTCCCCGCCGGGGGCGGGATCCGGACGACGTCGTGACCTCGCAGGCCCCGCAGGCCGCGCTGATCGCGGTGGGCACGGAGCTCGTGTCGTACGGCCGCACCGACGCCAACGGGGTCTTCCTGGCCCGGCTGCTGGCCCGGCGCGGGATCGCCGCCGGACTGCGCCAGCAGGTCCCCGACGACGAGCGGAGCATCGCCACGGCGCTGTCCGCGGCCGCGCAGGCCTTCCCGGTCACCATCGTGACCGGGGGGCTCGGACCGACCGTGGACGATCGCACGCGCGAGGCGATCGCCCTGGCCTTCGGCACGCCGCTTCGGGAGGACCCGCTGGTGCTGGCCGGAATCCACGAGCGGCTCCGGAGCCGGGGAAGGCCGATCCTTCCGGCCTCCGCCCGCCAGGCGCAGGTCCCCCTGGGGGCGAGCGTCCTTGCCAACCTCGAGGGGACGGCCCCCGGACTCCACATCGTCCGCCCGGACGGCGCGATGGCTTTCTTCCTTCCCGGCGTGCCGCACGAGATGCGGCGCATGGCGGAGCAGGAGGTCGCGCCGCGGCTTCCGGCGGGCGCGCCTCTGGCCTGGCAGGGGATGAAGGTCTCCGGCATGACCGAGATGGAGGTCCAGCAGACGGTCCTGGAGCGGCTGGGCCCGGCCGCCGAGCCCCGCCTGACCATCCTGGCGTCGCCCATGGAGATCACGGTGATCCTGCGGGGAGACGACCCGGAGCAGGCCGCGCGCCTCGCGGCGGAGGCGCGCGCAGCGCTCGGGCCGCGCCTCGTCTCCCACGATGCGGACGAGGGTCTGGAGCACGCGGTGGCCTCGCTCTTCTCGCGCGGCGGGGCGACCCTGGCCGCGGCCGAGTCCTGCACCGGGGGACTCCTCGGCGCCATGCTGACCCGTCTCCCGGGAGCCTCCTCGTGGTTCCTCCAGGGGTGGGTCACGTACTCGGACGCCGCCAAGAGCACGGCGCTCGGCATCGACGCCGCGCTGATCGCGCGCCACGGAGCGGTGAGCGAGGAGGTGGCGGGGGCCATGGCCTCCGCCGCCGCGCGGCTCTCCGGCGCCACGCACGCCGTCTCCATCACCGGGATCGCGGGGCCGGCCGGGGCGACGGCGGACAAACCGGTCGGTCTGGTCTACATCGGACTGCACGGCCCCGGCGGACTCGCCGTCACCCGCCACCGTTTCCCGGGCGACCGCGAAGCCATCCGCCTGTTCGCGGCGCGCACCGCGCTGGACAGGCTGCGGCTCGACCGCATGCGGCCGGCGGGGACGCCATGAGGCTTTTCGTGGCGGCCCCTCTGCCCGCAAGCGTGCGCTCCGGCCTGGACGCCTACTGCCGCGAGCTGGGCGGGCGCGTCGGACCGGTGCGCTGGGCCCGGCCCGAAGGGATGCAC
>DATEEA010000058.1:0-2575 GCA_035281445.1 Candidatus Polarisedimenticolia bacterium | reverse complement strand
CGCATCTTCAGCTCGAACAGGATCCCGGAAAGAAACTCCTCTTCCTTGGGCTCGAGGTTCCCCTTGGTCTTGGCGTGCAGCATGTCGATGATGTCGATCATCTGCCGCGCCGCATCCAGCTGCACTCCCACCTGCCCCGTGACCGGGTCCTCCATCTCGCCAAGATGGATGAAGGCGGTGGAGGTGAGCGAAAGAATGAAGGAATTGAAATCGACGGCGGACGGCGGCCCTGCACCCTGGGAGGGTCCAGGGCGTTCCCGCCTCAGCTCGAATCCCTCCCCCTGAAGCCGCTCGGTCTTCTCGGGCTCGGGCGAGGCAGCCTCCGGGCTGCGCCTCTGCCCCTCCGCCGTGAAGGCTCGCCGGTCGGTGACCTTGATCGGCTCTTTCTTTCCCTCGCGTTCGGCCATGGCGCGGACCTCCTGAACGCGGCGATCCTACCACCATGTCCTCGGGCCGGTCCATCCGGTGGGGCACGGAGAGTCCTTTCCTTGAAGGGCGCGCGAACACCGGCATAAACTTGTGTCTTTTGCGCCGGGAGGCAACCCCATGAGCGGGCGGACGCCCTTCGAGGACCTGGTCGCGGTGATGGAGCGCCTCAGAGGGCCCGGCGGGTGCCCCTGGGACAGGGAGCAGACCCTTTCCAGCCTGAGGACCTATCTGCTGGAGGAGACCTACGAGCTGCTGGAGGCCATCGACCGGGGCGAGCCGGCCCCGCTGAAGGAAGAGCTGGGAGACCTGCTGCTGGAAGTGGTCTTCCTGGCGCAGATCTGCCGCGAGCAGGGGCTCTTCGGCGTCCAGGATGTGGCCGCCGGAGTGCGGGACAAGCTGGTGCGGCGGCACCCGCACGTGTTCTCCGACGCGCCCGCAGGCAGCGCCGGAGAGGCCATCCGCCGGTGGGAGGAGATCAAGAACCAGGAGAAGCCTCCCAGGCCGGGCGCCTCGGTGCTCGACGGCGTGCCCGGCCAGCAGCCGGCCCTGATGCGGGCGCACCGCCTCTCCTCCAAGGCCAGCCTGGCCGGATTCGACTGGAAGAAGCTCGAGGATCTCTTCGAGAAGCTGGCGGAGGAGCTGTCCGAGTTCCGCCAGGCCGCGGCGGGAGGCGATCGCCGAGCCATGGAGGAGGAGCTGGGGGACCTGCTCTTCGTGGCCGCCAACGTCGGGCGTTTCTGCGGCCTGGATCCGGAGCTCGCGCTGCAGGGGGCCAACCGCAAGTTCACCCGGCGGTTCCAGCAGGTGGAAGAGGGGCTTCGCTCGCGCGGCATCCCGGTGGGCAAGGCGAGCCTGGAGCAGATGGAAGAGCTCTGGGCGGCGGCGAAGTCGGAGGAGAAAGAAGGGGGCTGAAGGTCCTGGTCAGCTCATCAGCTCGAGGAAGCTCCCCATCCGCCGGAATTTCTGGTGCCGCCTCTCGCGGCGCGCCATCGGGTCCAGGCGGGCCAGCTCGGCGAGCTGCCGCTCGATCGCCTCGCCCACCATGCGCGCCGCGGCCTGAGGATCGGTGTGGGCGCCTCCCGGAGGCTCAGGCAGGATCTCGTCGATCACGCCGAGCGACAGCAGGTCCGGGGCGGTCATCCGGAGCGCCCTGGCCGCTTCCTTCTTCCACTTCTCCTGGTCCTTCCACAGGATGGCTGCGCACCCTTCGGGGCTGATCACCGAGTAGATGGAGTGCTCCAGCATGTTGACCACGTCGGCCATCCCCAAAGCCAGCGCGCCGCCGCTGCCTCCCTCCCCGGTCACGGTGGCCACGAAGGGGACGGTGAGGCTCGCCATCTCCTTGAGGCAGCGGGCGATCGCTTCGGCCTGGCCGCGCTCTTCGGCCCCGATGCCGGGGTAGGCGCCCGGAGTGTCGATGAAGGAGAGGATAGGACGGCCGAACTTCTCGGCGAGATGCATGATGCGCTCCGCCTTGCGATACCCTTCGGGGCGGGGCATGCCGAAGTTGCGCAGCAGCTTCTCCTTGGTGTCGCGCCCCTTCTGGTGGCCCAGCAGGCACACCGGCGTTGCGCGCAGCAGGCCGAACCCTCCCACGATCGCCGGATCGTCCTTGAACTTCCGGTCCCCGTGGATCTCGACGAAGTCGTCGATCAGGCAGCGGATGTAGTCCAGTGTGTAGGGGCGCTGCGCGTGGCGGGCCACCAGCGTCTTCTGCCAGGGGGACAGTTGCGCGTAGATCTCCCGGCGCAGGGCGTCGAGCCTGCTCTTGAGCCGGTCCATCTCCTGCTGGGTGTCCCTGCTCGCCGGATAGGCGGCCAGCTCCTCGAGGCGCCGTTCGATCTCCTGGATGGGCTGGTCGAATGAGTCTTCGCCTGGGGCGGCGGTGCTGGGGAAGCGAGCCATGCGCGGGAGGCCCTCCCTCAGGGCGCTCAATCTAGCAGCGCTCCGCGGGCGGTGTCAACGCGCCGCCGCACCAAGGCTTCGGCCATGGCCCTCTCCTGCTCATCGGTCCGGATGCGGCCGTCGAGTCTCGCCCTCCTGATCCGCGCCAGCACCTGGGAGTAGGCCGGCCCGGGGGGGAGCCCCATCCGGCGCAGCGTGTCGCCGGTGACGACGGCGCGGCGGGCGCGCAGGGCGCGGGCGG
>DATEEA010000057.1:0-2499 GCA_035281445.1 Candidatus Polarisedimenticolia bacterium | reverse complement strand
CGGCCAGGGCCGCGGCGCGGCGGGCGGCGGCCGGATCCCGGCCGCTCAGGTTCGCGGGCGGATCGGGGGCCGGGGGCCGCAGCCCAACGAGCCGGCCCTCCTGGAAGTCGAGATAGCCGGCCGACTCGCCGCTGCCCGCGGCCAGCAGGAGACGTCCGGAGAGACCTCGTCTCGCGATCTCCCCCAGCGCCTTGACCAGCCTCGCGGGGTACGGTGCGCTCTTCATGCCGGCTCGGCGTGCCTCCCCGTCAACGCTGGAGCCACTGGCTCCAGGCGCCGATGAACTCGTCGCGCCCCAGGCCCGTGGCCGCCCTCAGCGCCCCGTCAATATCGTTCCCCCGGGCCAGGTGGTCCAGCAGGTCGTTGAGTCCGCCCACCCGCCAGGTCTCCAGGAGAAACTCGACCTGGGAGAGGGCGGAGGGGTAGGAGAACTCCGCTCCGCAGGCGGGGACCCCCAGGACGCCGCACGACTGAGCCAGGGAGGCGGTGTGGCGGGCGCCGGTGCGCCCCTCCATCACCTGGGCGAACCCCTCCTGCACCCAGTCGGGGGCCCGGTTGCCGCTGCGGTCCGAGACGAAACAGTGGGTGAGCTCGTGCACCAGCACGCGGCGCACCGCGTCGTTGAGGGTGGCCAGGCCGGCGACGGGCAGGCGGATCTCCCCATCGAAGAGACCCCCCACCCAGTCGGGGGACTCGGTGGCCCGGTGAAAGGACTCCCGGGAGTAGAGCGTGACCCGGATCGTGGACGTGGGGACGTGCTGGAGCCGCGCCGAGAGCTCCGACCAGGCCGCCTCCAGGTGGTCCAGGATCTCCCGGGCGAGCTCGGGGGAAGCGGCCTCTCCGTCGAACTTGAGCGTGAAGTGCGCGGCCTCGGTGCTGCGGAAGCCCTCCTCGGCCTCCATCAGGCGCCGCACCCGGTGCAGCTTCTCCTGCAAGACGGGATCCGGCTCGATCTCCAGCGAGCGCTCCCAGTGCGCCGCCGCCTCCTGCGGCCGGCCGTCCTGGCGGGCCGACTCTCCGAGGAGGAAGCAGGCCCGTGCCGATCGGGGATGGTCCTCGAGGACGCGGCCCAGGATCGTCTCGGCCTCCAGGTGTCTGCCTCCGTTGATCAACAGGGCTGCGAGGTTCAGCCGGGTCACCAGGAGATCGGGATCGTGCCCCAGCGCGAGCCGGTAGCGCTCCTCGGCCTCCCCGGCGTCGCCGTCGCGGAAGGCGAGACCGGCGATGAAGGTGTGAAGCAGCGCCGCTTCGCGCCGCGCCGTCGCCTCGTCCACTCCCGGCCGTCCGATGGAGCGCTCCAGCTCGGCGGCGCGGGAGCGCGCCTGGTCCGCGGTGAGCCCGGGGCCGGCCGGAGAGGCCTCCTGCGGCGCCAGCGACATCCTGGGATCCCCGGCCGCCACGGGGGGCGGGCCGGAAGCCGGCGGTACGGCGGGCCGGACCACTCTGCGGGGAGGGGTGCGCTCGATGGAGACCACCTGGTCGAGCGGGATGCCGATGGAGCCGCCGGCCCTGCGGCAGGTCAGCTCGCGAGAACCGCGGACGCAGAACTCCGCGGTGATGGTGCTCCCGCTCTTGAGGTGGACGACGTCGGCGAGGAGGGCCTGGACGCCGGCCGCCGGCAGAGCCGGCACCAGAGCCAGGAGCCCGAGATCACGAACCCGCCAGCCGCGTGATCCTCGGCTGGCTGCGGTCGCTGCGGAAGGATGCGGGAACCTCACGATGCAGGGCCTCCTGCGCGCGCTTCTGGGAGGGGTACCGTCCCCAGTAGACGCGGTAGCAGCTGCGTCCCTCGAAGCTGGTCGAGAGGATGAAGAGGTTGGCGGAGCCGCGGCCGCTCTCCACCGCCCTGCGCACCGTGTCGTCCTGGCAGGCCGTCAGGAGCTGGATGGTGTAGTCGCCCGACCTGGCCGCCACGTGGCGGCCGAAGTGCCGCGCCGCCGCCCGGTAGTCCCCGGACAGGAGGCTCTCGCGGCCGCTTTCCTCGTCGTCCACCGTCCTGTCCAACATACGAGATGGGCCGGGAGTTGCAACCGCCGGAGCCGGCGGGGCCGGGGCGGGGCTGCGCGGCGCGGCCGCGGAACCGGGCCGGTCCGAGGCCTGGCCTTCGGGGCGCAGGTCGGCCTTGTCGGGCGGGTCGTCCCCGTCGGGCTGGTCGGCTTCGACGCTTCCGGAAGGGGACACGGCGTCGGGCACCGGCAGCGGCCGGACGGGAGGGAGGCTCCCGTCCGCCAGGGTGGGGTCGGCGGGCATCGGCGCCGCCTCCCCCGACTCGCCCGGGTTCTGCGCCATCAGGATGAGGAAGAGAGCCGCGAACCCAACCGCCGCGGCGCCGCCCAGGAGGAACCAGGGGCGGGACCGCTCGTCGGGCATCTCGTCGCGCGGCGGGGGAGCCGCCTCCGGACGCCAGCCGCCGGCCTCGGGCCTGGCTGCGGCCTGTCTGCGCATTGCCGGCTGGGGGGGCGGCGGGGGCGGGGGTGGCTCGGGCCGGGGCGGGGGGGC
>DATEEA010000056.1:0-7271 GCA_035281445.1 Candidatus Polarisedimenticolia bacterium | reverse complement strand
CGCTCCGGTCGGCCGCCCCGGGCGGTCCCCGCCGCGGGCTCACCGGACCGGCGGCGCGAGGGGACTCCGGCACCATCGCCCTGCACCTGGAGGCGCTGGCCTCCGAGCCCCGGGCCTCGCGGGAGCTCTACCGCGCGCTGGCCTGCCGCATGGTGGCCATGGCCGAGGCGCAGCGGCGGCTGCCGCCTCAGCGCGCCCGGCGGCTCCGGCGGCAGCTCGGCTGCCCACGTGATTGACCACCCCCGGGGGATCGCTTAGAATGCGGCGCTGGTTTCGAACCTCGTGGCTTCGGACCTGAGGCAAGCGGAGGATCTCATGTCGATGGAAGCGCTGGGGATGGTGGAGACGAAAGGGCTCGTCGCCTCCATCGAGGCCGCCGACGCCATGGTGAAGGCGGCCAACGTGGTCCTCATCGGCAAGGAGTACATCGGCGCCGGGTACGTCACAGTGATGGTGCGCGGCGACGTCGGCGCCGTGAAGGCGGCCACCGACGCGGGGGCCGCGGCCGCCCGCCGGGTCGGCGAGCTGATCTCCGTGCACGTCATCCCCCGGCCCCACGGCGAAGTGGAGCAGATCCTTCCTCAGCACCGGGAGTCCAAGGCTTCACGTTGATCCTTCCGTGATCGCTGACGGCAGATGGCCGGCGCCGCCGCGCGGACGGTGATGACCTCTCACGATTCCGACGATCGCGACCTGCGCTCCATCCGCGAGGCCCGCCGCCTGGTCGAGAGCGCCGCGCTCGCCGCCGCGCGCCTCGCCTCCTTCAGCCAGGAGCAGCTCGACGCCGTCCTGGACGCGCTGCACGCCGCCGCCCTCCCCCAGGCCGAGCCATGGGCCCGCATGGCGGTGGAGGAGACCGGCTTCGGCAACGTCGCCGACAAGATCCTCAAGAACCGCTTCGCCACCGCCGACCTCCACCGCCACATCAGGCCGATGAGGACCGTGGGGATCCTGCGCCAGGACGACGCCGCCCAGGTGGTGGAGATCGCCGCGCCGGTGGGAGTGGTGGCGGCCATCATCCCCAGCACCAACCCCACCTCCACCGCCATCTACAAGATCCTGATCGCGCTGAAGGCCGGCAACGCCGTGGTCCTCTCCCCCCATCCGCGCGCCCAGCGGTGCGTGGGCGCCGTGGCCCGGACGCTGGCCGAGGCCGCCGTTGGCGCCGGGGCCCCTCCCGGCGCCATCGCCTGCATGACCGAGCCGGCCATCGAGGGGACCAACGAGCTGATGCGGCACCCCGCCGTGGGGGTGATCCTGGCCACCGGCGGCACAGGCCTGGTGCGCGCCGCTTATTCCTCCGGGAAGCCGGCCTTCGGTGTGGGCCCGGGCAACGTCCCCGCCTTCGTCGAGCGCAGCGCCGACATCGGCAAGGCGGCCCGCGACATCGTGGCCGGCAAGAGCTTCGACCACGGCGTGCTCTGCTCGTCGGAGAACGCCGTGGTGGCCGACCGGCCCATCGCCGGGGCGCTGGAGGCGGCCATGGCCGCGCAGGGAGCCCGGTTCCTGGACGAAACCGAGGCCGCCCGCCTGGCGGCGCTGGCGGTCGCCCCCGACGGCTCTCTCAACACCTCCATCGTGGGCCGGGCGGCCACGGCGATCGCGGCCATGGCCGGCATCGAGGCACCCGAAGGCACGCGCTGCCTGGTGGCGCGGCTGCAAGGGGTGGGCAAGGCGCACCCGCTGTCGCGCGAGAAGCTCTCCCCCATCCTCGCCTTCTACACCGAGGACGGCTGGGAGGCCTGCTGCGAGAGGGTGCTGGAGATCCTGCGCTACGGGGGGATGGGACACACCATGTCCATCCACTCGAGGGATCGGGACATCATCATGAAGTTCGCCCTGGCCAAGCCGGTCTTCCGGATCTGCGTCAACACCCCCGCCTCGGTGGGGGCGGTCGGGGTGACCACCGGGCTGGAGCCCTCGATGACGCTGGGATGCGGGGCGCTCGGCGGGAACATCACCTCGGACAACATCATGCCCCGGCATCTGCTCAACGTGAAGCGCTTGGCCTTCGAGATCCGCCCCTTCGCCGGGGCGGAGCCGTCCCCGACGCCGCGGCCGGAGGCCGGGGCCTTGGCCGCGCCGGCGCTCCAGGCCGGCCCGCGCGGGTCCCCGGCGCTCCCGGAGCGGCCAGGCCCCGAGGAGATCCGCGAACGCGTGGCCCGCGCTCTGGCCAGGCGCCCTCCCGGGCCGGCGGTCCCTTCCGCACCGCAGCCGGGGCCGGCATCGCATCAGGGGGCCGGCGCGGCGAGGACGCCTGCGGCGGTCCCCTTCGTGTCGGAGGCGGACGTGCGGCAGGCCCTGCTGGAGAGGCGCCGCATCCCGGTGGACCGGCGCACCATCATCACCCCCTCGGCGCGCGATCTGGGCCAGGAGCACCATGTCTTTCTGCCGGTCTGAGCGCGGGCGGGCCGGCCGCGGCGCCGCCCTGCTCCGCGCCGCCGCCATCGGCCTGGTGCTGGCCGCCCCCGCCGCGGGGACGGAGGCGAAGGAAGCGACCAACCGGGGGGCGAAGGCCACCATCACCTGGATGGACGAGACGGGGGAGCGCCGGCAGGTGGCCGAGGCGCGGGACATCCGCTACGGCTACTACATCCGGGCCCATCTCTCCGTGCCCAAAGACGGGCGCACGTTCCGCGATGACCTCAAGGAGACCAAGGCCATCCCTTTCTTCAAGAACGCGGTGAAGTTCTCGGTCACCGACCGGATCACGTTCGAGCGGGTGGAGGACGCGGCCACCGGGCGCTCCCGGCTCACCGTGACCATCCGCAAGGCCAACGGCAGGATGGTGACCGGGATCGGAGAGGAGCTGGCGGGGGCGCAGCACCCGCTCTCACCGTTCATCGCGTTCCGGGCCGGAGCGGAGGAGCGGGCCATCGACCTCGACCCGATCACCCCCGAGGCGAAGCGGCGCGGAAAGCCGCGCCTGCTGGAGATTCAGTTCACCCTCTGACCCGTCCCCGCAGATCGCGGTAGAGGTCGGCGTAGCCGTCGGCCACCCGCTCCAGGCTGAAGTGCTCCATGACGTGCGCGCGGCTTCGCTCCCCCATCCTGGAGCGGTCCGCGGGAGAGGCCAGCAGACGCAGCACCGCTTCGGCCAGGGGGCCCGGGTCGCGCGGCGGCACCAGCAGGCCGTTCCACCCGTCCTTGACCACGTCCCGGCAGCCGGGCATGTCGGTGGCCACCAGCGGCAGCCCGGCGACCCCCGCCTCCAGGAGGACCCTGGGCACGCCTTCGCGGTAATAGGTGGGCAGGACGAAGAGATCCGAGGCCGCCAGCAGCGCCGGCACGTCGCGCCGCGGTCCCAGCCAGCGCACCGCGTCGGAGGCCGCGCGGATTTCCTCCGCGGGGACCGCTCTGGTCCCTTCGCTCTCGGCGGGCCCCACCAGGAGGAACTCGGCCTTCGGCTCCCGCGCCCGCACCTGCCGCGCCGCCTGGATGTACTCGCGGATCCCCTTCTCCACCACCAGCCGCGCCACCAGCAGGACGGTGAGCTTCCCCTCCAGCCCCAGCTCCCTGCGCAGCGCTTCGAGCGCCTCGGGCCCGGGCTGCGCCGCGGCCACGTCCTCCAGGTCGATCCCCGAGCCCCTGACCAGCCGATCGTGCCCCGGGCGCACCATGCCGTGACGCAGGAAATAGGCCCGATCGTCCTCGTTCTGGAAGACCGTGACGTCGGCGTGGCGCCCGGACCATGCCTGAAGCCATCGGTAGACCGGGCGCAGCGCCCTGGCCGCGGCCGACGCGGAGGAGAAGACGTGCCCCATGCCGGTGATGGTGCAGACGCGGGCGGGGACCCCGGCCCGCTCGGCGGCCAGGGGGGCCAGGATGGTGGGCTTGGTGTCGAAGGCCTGCACCACGTCCGGGCGGTGCGCCGCGAACAGCGCCGTGAGCTCCCGCAGCGTCCCCACGTCGGCCGCCGGGTTGAGGCCCCGGGCCAGCCGGTAGCGGTGGTACTCCACCCCCGCCGCCTGGAAGGGGTCGGACGCCTCGGAGCCCGCCGCCGCCACCTCGAAGCCGCGGCGGCGCAGAGCCAGCAGCAGCGGGAGGCGGAAGCGGACGTCGTCTCCGCCGATGAACCAGACTCTCTGCTTGGGCATGGGGGCGGGGCCGCGGGGCTACAGCCTCCGGTGGAGCCAGTCCGGGACGTGGAAGCGTCTCTGGTTGAGCACCACGCCGAGCAGGTGGGCGTTGGCTCGCAGGAGGCGCTCCTTGGCCTCGGCCGCCACCTGCCACTTGGTGGCCTCGGCCTTCACCACCAGCACGACGCCGTCCGCCAGGCTGCAGAACCTCACCGACGACGTCTTCTCCAGGACGGGCGGGAGATCCAGCACCACGCAGCCGCCGTCGCGCTTGAGCATCGCCAGCAGCTCGGCGTTGCTGCGGGCTTCGATGGTCCGGCCGCCCTCGTGCAGCGGCTTGCCCAGGGCGCTGACGGCCCCGGCCGGCAGCACCAGGTGGCCGCGGGGGGAGCGGCGGATCGCCTTGCCGTCCACCAGCAGCACCCGCTCGGCCCCTTCCATCTGCAGCGTCGCGGCGATGGAGGCGGCCACCGTGCTGACCCCTTCGCCGGTGCGGCAGCTGGTGACGGCGATGGTGCAGGGGGCCTTGAAGGTGCCGTTGGCCGACGACACGAGCTGTTCGATCAGATCCTCGCCGTAGTCGCTCATCCTCTCGGCCACGCGGTCATGGACGCCGTCGTCGCGCCGCGCGGGGAGCCCGGACCGGGAGCCGTTGGAGGCCCCGTCCCCTCCGTCTCCCAGCGAGGGGGCGGGGGCCGGGAGCTCGTGGAGCGGCCGGCCGGCGGCCCGGGCCGGAAGCAGCGGGATGGACACCAGGTTGCGGACCTTGAGCCTCTCCTCGACGTCCCTGTGGGTCTTGATGGTCTGATCCATGAACTCCAGAACGAACGCCGCGGCGATCCCTCCGAACATCCCCAGCACGATCCCCAGGGCCGTGTTGAGGCGCGTCCGCGGGCTGACCGGGCTCTGGTCGAACGTGGGAGGCTGGACCACGCTCAGGCTGGAGATGCGCTCCTTCTCCAGGGCGTCGCCGATGGCCGCGTCCTGAAGGCTGGAGGCGTACTTCTCGTAGGCGCTGCGCTGCTGCTGCAGCCGCCGCTCCAGCTGCGCCAGCTGCACTTCGTTGGCGTTGAGGTCCCGCAGCTCCTGGTTGGCCCTCTCCAGGTCCGAGCGCAGCACCCGCGCCTGGGTGACGGCCGCGGCCATGCTGGTGCGCTCGGAGACCAGATCCTGGCTGGCCTTGGTGGAGGCAGCGTTGCGGGTGGTGGTCACCTGCGTGAGGGCCGGAGTCTCCTTGCGCAGCAGCTCGGCCATCTCCGCGATCTGCCGGCGGATCTCCTTCACCGGCTCGCTCTCCTCCTTGAACTTCCCCAGGAGCTCCTGCTCCCTCATCTGCAAGTCGTAGAGCTTCCCCCTCATGGTGTCGGCGGGAGACTGCTGGGTCCTCTCGCTGACCACTTCCTCGGGAAGGTCCTGGAGCAAGGCCTGGAGCGTGGCGATCCGTGTGCGGGAGACCGAGATGGCGGCCTCGGTCTGCTGGATCTGCTGCTCCAGATGGCCGATGCGCTGCTGGAGGATGGACCTCTGCTCGGGGAGGGATCCGATGGCCGTGACGTTCTTGAGATCCCTCAGCTCCCCCTCGGTGACGGCCAGCTCCGCGGCCAGGCGCCTGGTCTGGTCCTCGAAGAAGGCATGCGCCTCCCGCCGGCTGTGCGCCTTGATGTGATGGGTCTCGTAGGCGGCGATGAGGGACTCCAGCACCCTCTGGGCCAGCTCCGGGGACCGGGCCCGGAACGACAGGGTGATGACGTTGGTCTCCTTCAGCACCTCCAGGGTGAGGTCGTCCATGAACCGGCGCAGCGCCGAGTGTCTCTCCCCGGGCGTCCCGCCCGGCACGGAGAGCTTGCGGCCGAGCAGCTCCTCCACGCCGATCTGATCGATGACCACGCCGACCACGTCGCGGCTCTTGATGATCTCCAGCTCGGAGTTGATCTGGCTCTCGCGCGACTGGCTGATGGAGACCACCTGACCCCGGGCGATGGTGGGATCCAGCGTCAGGTGCTCGCGCCCCAGCTTGATCAGCATCTTGGCGTCCGAGCGGTAGGTCCTCGGCGTGATCGCCGTGGCCGCCATGACCGTGCCGGCCAGCAGAACGAAGACGCCGAGGATGACCTTCTTGTGGCGGAACAGCACCGCCAGGAGGTCCTTGAGGGACCTGTCCTGCACTTTCTCGATGAAGGTCATCTCCTGCACGGCAGGCCTCGCCCCCGCTACTTGATGGCCCTGTAACGGGTCGTGTCGATGGTGACCGTCCCCTCCCCGGCCGGGAACTCGTAGATCACGCCCAGGGTGGGGAGGAGCTGGTTGATGTGCTGGTCGATCCACCGGTTGACGCGGGTGATCCTGGTCTCGGGGACGTACACCACGTCGAGCGGCTCCAGGTAGAAGTGCGGCACGTCGGTCCCTTTGGAGGTCTCGCTGAAGTCGAGCGAGGCCCCGTAGCGCTGCCCGTCCTGGTGGCGGATGATCACCACGTTCTTGAGCTGCGCGTAGCGGGTGAAGCCCCCCGCCTGCATCACCGCCTCCAGGGCGGTGAGCTGACCGGGCATGGGGTAGGAGCCCGGGTTGAGGACCTCCCCACCCACGTACACGTGGCGGCTCTGGAACGAGCGCACCACCACCGTGACGTCGGCCGTCTTGAGGTGAGGCGTGTAGAGCCGGATCAACTCCTCGCGCAGCTCGGCGGGGGACTTCCCCTGCGCCTCCACGTCCCCCACGAGCTGCAGGGCGATCTTGCCGTCGGGCCTGATGGCCTGGCTCTCGTTGAGCTCGGCCACGCTGAAGAACTTCACGTCGACCACGTCGCCCGGCGCCAGCCTCACCGTGGCCGGAGGCTGCATGCCGATACCCGAGATCCCGACGTGATCCGGCCGCTTGGCGGCGCAGCCTCCGCCGGCCAGGAGCGCCACGACGATCCCGACAGCCAGAGCCAACCTCACCTTCATCACTCTCTCCACGCCCGCGCGTCTCGCCGCGCCGCCAGTGACCACCATCGCATAGGAACACAAACGGATCGGTTCAATTGTCAGATGTCCGTAGAATATACGACATGCTCAGCCCCGCGCGAGGATCAATTGCAGCTCCGCGGCAAGGAGCCGGGCGTTCCCCTCCAGGGCGCCGTCGTCGTCGTTGTCCAGCTCGATGATCCTCAGGCCCCGGCCGGCGGCGGCGCCGGCGGCGATCTCCTCGATC
>DATEEA010000055.1:0-13031 GCA_035281445.1 Candidatus Polarisedimenticolia bacterium | reverse complement strand
CCGCGTCGCTGGTGTTCGCGCGCTCGTCCGAAGGGGGGACCGCGGCGGCGGGCCTGGGAGAGATCATGGCCGCGGTCTGCCGCGCACGAGGCGGCAAGGGGGGAGGCGGGGGGACGTTCGCGCGCGGCGGGGGGATCCCCGCCGCGGCCGCGGCGGAGGCGCTGGAGGAAGCGTTCGGCAGGCTGCGCTCCGGCGCGGCGTCCGGGGCCCCGGGGGCGCATGATCCGCCGTGACGCGGCGCGCCTGGCGGCGCCGGCGCTGCTGATCCTTTTGCTGCTTCTCATCGTGACGGGGTCGTGGGACAAGTCCGCCACCTTCGACGAGGCGGTCCACATCCACTCCGGCTGGAGGATCCTGACCGCCGGGGACTTCGCCACCAACCACGAGCACCCGCCCCTGATGAAGGCGCTGGCGGCCCTCCCGCTGGTCCTGGGCGGCGCCAGGCCTCCCGCCTCCGAGATGAAGCGGGAGATCGACCAGTGGACGGTGGCCCACGACTTCGTCTACCACGCCAACGACGGGGACTGGATCCTGCGCACGGCGAGGCTGCCGATCGCCCTCGTCGCCGTGGCGCTGGCCTGGGCCCTGCACTGGCACGCCGCCTCCACCCTGGGAGCGCCCGCGGGGCTGGTGGCGCTGGCCCTCCTGGTCTTCGAGCCGAACGTCCTGGCCCACGCCGGCCTGGTGACCACCGACCTGGGCAACACCGCGCTCACCTTCCTGACCTTCGTCTCATTCCTGGCGGCGCTGAAGTCGGGCACGCGCCGCGCCATGCTCCTGTGCGGGGTGTCGTTCGGCCTGGCCCTGCTGGCCAAGTTCACCGCCGTCCTGCTGGCGCCGATCCTGGTGCTGACCGGCGCGGCGGTCACGGCGCTGGAGGGAGGGGGGAGGGACCGCCTGCGCCGGCTGGGCGCCGCGCTGGCCGTGGTGCTGGGGTGCGGCCTGCTGGTCCTCAACATCGGCTACGGCTTCGGGGGGACGTTCTCCACGCTGAGGAGCTTCACGCCGGAGAGCGAGGCCTTCCGGCGGCACGCCGCGGGGGCCCTGGGCGCTCTGCCGCTGCCGCTCCCGGTGGAGTACGTCCGAGGATTCGATCACGCCGAAGCCGGCGGGCAGTCGTGGTGGGCCTACCTCTTCGGCCGTCACTCACGCTCGGGCTGGCCGCACTACTACCTGGCGGCCCTCGCGGTGAAGACGCCGCTTCCTCTGCTCCTGATGGCGGGAGCCGGCCTGCTGGCATGGCCCTGGGCCCGGGGCCGGGGGAAGGACGCCCTGCGGGCTGTCCACGTCCTGGCGCCCGCCGTCCCCCTGGCCGTCTACCTGGCCGCGTTCACTCTGTCGTCCAACCTCAAGAACATCGGTCTGCGCTACATCCTGCCCGTCTACCCCTTCCTCTGCCTGGCGGCGGCGGCCGCCACCCGGCTGAGGCCCGGCCGCCCATGGCTGGCCTGGGGGCTGGTGGCCTGGCAGGCGGCGGCGGTTCTCTGGGTGCACCCCGATCTGCTGACCTTCTTCAACCTCACGGTGGGTGGCCCGTCGCGGGGGCGGGAGGTGCTGCTGGACTCCAACCTGGACTGGGGACAGGACCTCAAAGGGCTCGGGCGCTTCATCCGGGACAACCGGATCGACTCCATCTACGTGGACTACTTCGGCCGCGCCTGCTTCCGGCACGAGAAGGTCCGCAGCACCCCAGACTTCCAGGGGGGCTGGATCGCCGTGTCCGCCACCCACCTCAAGGGGGTGTACGCGGAGGACAAGGATCGCTACCGATTCCTGTGGGACCAGACACCCCGCGCCGTCATCGGCGGATCGATCTTCGTCTACGAGGCGGCGCGGCCCCCCGGATGGGTCCCCAAGGCCGCCCCTCTGGAGTCCCGATGAGCCGGACACGCCGGACCGCGCCGGAACCCCGCACGGCGGGGGCGAGGGGCCGGCATCTGCTCCTGGTGGTCGCGGCCGCGGCCCTGCTGCGAGCGGCCTACCTGCTGGACTACAGGGCCCACTCGGTCTTCTGGGACTCGCTCCTGCTCGACGCCGAGGTGTACGACGCCATGGCCCGCTCGATCGCGGCCGGGGACTGGCTGGCGGGCACCAGCGTCTACACCCTCCCGCCGCTCTACCCGTACGCTCTGGCCGCCCTCTACGCTCTGACGGGGCGCTCCCTCGGCGCCGTGTACGTGGCGCAGGCGCTGCTGGGGGTCGTCAACGTGGTGCTGATCCACTCCATCGGCCGGAAGGTCTTCAGCGGCCGGGCGCCGCTCATCGCCTCCGTGCTGGCCGTGGCCTACGGCTCGTTCATGTTCACCGAGTCGAAGCTGATGGGGACCACGCTGGCGCTCACCATGGGCCTCGCCCTCATGCGGCTGATGCTGCTGGCCGGAGAGAAGCAGACGCTCACTTTGTGGGGAGGGTGCGGGGCCCTGCTCGGGCTCACCGCCCTGGCGCGCCCCGAGACGCTCCTGTTGGTCCCCTTCGCCGCGCTCTGGATCCTGCGGGTCACCTCCCGGCCGGACGCGGCCCGCAAGGCGGCTCCGATCGACCAGTACGCCCTGGCGGGACGCCAGCCCTGGTTCGCCCTGTCGGTCTTCGCCGCGTTCGTGGTCATCGCCGTCTCCCCGGCCACCCTGCGCAACTGGGTGGTGTCCGAGGACTGGAGCCTGGCCAACCTCATCTCGTCGCAGGCCGGGATCACGTTCTACCAATCCAACAACCCGCGCTCCATAGGGCTCTACTCGTTCCTGCAGGACGAAGGGTTCTCCGGGAACCCGATGGTCCAGGCCGAGGAGGAGAAGACCATCGCCGAGAAGGCCGAAGGACGCCCCCTCAAGCGGTCGGAGGTGACGCGGTACTGGATGGGCAAAGGGGTCTCCTGGATCGTCTCCAACCCCGGGCCCTTCCTGGTGCTGGAGTGCAAGAAGCTGCTCAGGTTCCTCGGATCGTACGAGTACTCCACCGAGTACATCCTGGCCGTGGAGCGCGAAGGGGTCCGCACGCTCTGGCTGGCGCCTCTCCCCTTCGCCGCCATCACCGCGCTGGCCGTGGTCGGGCTGCTGTACCAGTGGAGGGAAGGGTTCCGCCCGCCGGCGATGCTCCTGACCTTCTTCGTGGCCGCCAACCTGATGGCCGTGCTGGCCTTCTACGTCTCCTCCCGCTACAGGATGCCCTCCGCGCCGGCGCTCATCCTGTTCGCCGCGAGCGGCTTGGATCGCCTGGTCACCGGATTCCGGAGCCGTGCCTCATCGTCCCGCGTGGAGGCCTGGCTGCACGCCGGGATCGCCGCGCTGCTCTTCGTGCTCTTCCACGTGCAGGTGGACGCGAGCCACCGCGTGCAGGAGGCCAACGCCCATTACAACGCGGGCAACCAGCACTACAACAAGAAGGAGTACGGACTGGCTGTGGCGGAGTACGAGCGGGCGCTGGCGGGCGACAGGCGCAACTGGCGCGCCTGGTACAACATGGGCAACGCCCTCAACGCCGCCGGCCGGCCCCGGGAGGCGGTCGAGGCGTACCGGCAGGCCCTGCGCATCAACGAGGGGATGGAGGCGGCCCGGCGGCAGCTGCGCGCGCTGGGGGAATCCCCCTAGCCGCCGGGCCGCCGGCTCAGTCCGAGGCCATGTCGTGACCGGCGACCTTCACGATCTTGTTGTACAGACCGAGGATCAGGATCGTCGGAGCCCACTGTCCGACGAAGTTCGACACCTCCTTGCGGCCCATCATCTGCAACGTCAGCGACGCCGCGATCGAGCCCAGGGCCAGCCAGAGGAAGGTGTCGGACGGCAGCCTGGCCGTCTGCGATTCGATGGACCGGGCCACCTGCCCCTCGGTCATGGATTCGTGCTTCGCGGTGGTGTACGCCATGAAACGTTCTCCCGTCAAAGGACAATCGGACATCCGCACCGCATGGATCATAGAACGTGCCCGAGCGGCTCGCGCCGCGGCCCTCTGGCGCCCCCCGGAAGGCTCTCCTAAGCTCGGAATCAGGAGCCCCCGCAGAATCCGGAGAGGAGCCATGCCCGCACGAGCCAAGACGACGTGCGAGACGACCGACGCCATCTCGCTGCTGAAGCAGGACCACAAGAAAGTCAAAGCGATGTTCAAGGAGCTCATGGATGCCCCTGACGGCGCCGCCGAGGACATCGCCCGCAGGATCGAGAACGAGCTGAAGACGCACACCGAGATCGAGGAGAAGGTCTTCTATCCGGCCTTCCGCGACGTCGCGGAGAAGGAGGAGGACCGCATGCTCTTCTTCGAGGCCACCGAGGAGCACCACGCGGTGGACCTCGTCCTGGAGGACATCAGGAACGCGCAGGCGGGGTCGGAGACGTTTCTGGCCAAGGCCAAGGTGCTCCAGGAGCTGGTGCTGCACCACATCAAGGAAGAAGAGCGGGAGATGATGCCGAAGGCCCGCAAGCTGATCCCCCGCGAGCAGATGAAGGAGATCGGCCAGCGGATCCGCGAGATGAAGATGGATCTCGAGGAGCGGATGTCCGAGGAGATGGCGGAGGTCTCCCGGGACTGAGCCGGTCCTGGGCCGGCGCCGCCGCGCCGGCCTCCCCGCCCCCTCCGGCTCGGCCCGCCGGAGCCCGCGCCGCGGGCCGCGCCGCCCCCGCCACCCGAAAGCCCCGAAGACCGCGACATCTGCGAGGCCCCCGAGAAGCACGCCGGCCGCATCTGGCCCCCTCCTCCCCCCGCCCTATATTGCAGCCATCGAAACGACGACAAGCGGGCGCCCCGGTCCGCCGCGCCGAGGGAGGTCGCCATGCCGGTCCAGGACGACGTCTACACCATCTCCGACGAGGATGTGCTCCGGTCGCTGCAGGATGCCGCGCAGAGGCGCCGGCGCCCGGCCGCCACGCGCGTGGACCCGGACGATCGCCCATCGTCCTCGGTGCGCGGGCACGTGACGGGAGGGGGCCGCCCCCTGGTCTCCTCCACGCTGTCGCTGTTCGTGTGCGGGGCGGGACAGGCCTACAACGGGCAGGGGAAGCTCGGCCTGCTCCTGTTCCTGACCGAGCTGTTCGCCATCTCCGCCCACTGGGCCCTGGCCGGACTCTGGAGCGACGTCCGGGAGCTGGCCTCGTTGTTCGGCTGGACCGAATGGCAGCTCGTGCGCGGGCTGGCCATCGTCGACTTCATGCTGATCTTCCTGGTCCTGTTCGGGGTGCACCAGGCCTACAGGAGAGCGGAGGCCGATCACGGGGAGTTCGACGGCCTCGCCAACCCGGTGCTGTCGGGCCTGGCTTCCATGATGCTCCCCGGCTGGGGCCAGCTGATCAACGCCCAGGCAGGCAAGGCCATGGTCTTCCTGTTCAGCCTGCTCGCCGGGTTGTTCACGGCGGGCCTGATGCTGCTCACCCCCTTCCCCCGCCTGCTGGCCGAGGCGGGCGCCTCGGACTCCATCGCCTCGCACGCCGAGCCGGCCCTGGCGGCCGTGCTGGGGACCGCCGGCATCATGTGGGTGCTCGGCGTGTACGACGCGGTGCTGGTGGCCGGCTACCGCCGCAGGATGTCCTGACACGCTGCGACAGGCAGGCAGCCTGGCCGGCCCCGGTGGCCCGGGGCCGGCCGGCATGTCATCCTCGGCCATGCCCGCCTACCGTCTCGAGAGTGGATCCTCCGCCAGCAGCTCGCGCATCCAGGCGGCGCGGGGGTGGGCCGGGTTGAGTCTCAGGCACTCGCGGAGGTGGAACCGCATCCGCTCGGGCTCCCCCAGGTCACGGTAGATCAGCGCCTCGCCGAAGTGGGCCGCGGCCATGTCGGCGGGCGGCAGCCCCGGGGCGCCGTCGAGCGCCGCCTCCACCTCGGCCAGCGCCTGGCGCGGCCGGCCGGCGCGGTGCAGCGCCTCGGCCCGCCGCAGCGCCACGCGGACCCTCTCCACCGGACCTGCATCCCGCTTCATGTCCCGCAGCACCCGCTCGTAGAACGAGGCCGCCTCCAGGAACTCCCCCCGGGCCATCAGGAGCGAGCCCTCGTCCACGGCGGCCGGCGCGGTGGGCGCGGCCGGCGGCGGATGGCGCTTCTCCCAGGCCGCGGCCTCGGCGTGCAGGCCGCGATCCTTCAGGATGCGAAGGTGCGTGCTCCTCGCCTCGCGCAGCGCCGCCTCGAGCGACGCGTTGGAAGTGCCTCCCGCGCGGGCGGCGTACGGCTCCATCAAGGCCAGGCCGGCCTCCGACTCGGCGGCCGCCTCGTCCAGCCTGCCGGCGCGGCGCAGCAGCTCCGCAAGCTGCGACCTGCTCTGCCCGCGGTGCACCGGGTCGGTGTCCGGATCCGCCCACACGATCAACCCTGCCGCCAGCGCCGCGGCCGCGGCGGCCGCCGCCGTCCTCTTGCGGCGCCGGACCGCTGCCTCCCAGCCTCCGGCAGCCGCCCCTGCGGCCAGCACCGCCAGCACCGGGATCAGCGGCAGCCTGAAGCGACCGAACACGAAGAAGAGCATCACCGAGGCCAGGTAGCCTCCGCCGATCAGATAGAGGCACAGCAGGTCGCGCCAGCGTCGTGCCGTCAGCACCATCCCCGCCGCCGCCAGCGGGGCCAGCAGGCCGAACGTGAGGAGCGGCATCCCCAGCAGCGGGACCAGCCGCCGGTGATGGTCGTAATGGTGGTTGTCCGGAAGCTCGTAGTGGTTCCAGAAGATCAGCATCTTGCGTCCCACCAGCGCCGCGAAGTCGCCGGGATGGGAGCGGATCCACCGCAGCCCCTCGGCCAGCCAGAAGTCCGACGACTCCTTGCGGGTGAGCGATCCGGAGGGCCGCCCCAGCCGGCGCGCCGCCTCCCGGCGGAAGTCCTCGTGCTCGGCGGTGGCCTCGGCCCGCACGAAGGGAGGCGGGGAGTACCGTCCGTCCGCGCGGTCGTTGTTGCCGATGTAGAAGACCTCGCCGCCTCCGGCGGTCAGGAGCACCAGCTCTCCGGAGACGTGGTGGTTGCGCGCCGTCACCGGCAGCACCGCCAGGAGCAGCCCGGCGCCGAACGCGGCCACGCGGGCCGCGCCCTCCCGCACCTGTCCCCGGGTCATCCTCGGTCCGGTCACCCCGGGGTCCGGGCCGGGGGGAAGACCACCCACCCAGGGATCGATCGCCAGCCACAGGGCCGCCGCGGGGCCCACCAGGATGAGGTTGTCCCGCACCAGCGACCCCAGCCCCAGGCACAGCCCGGCAAGAGCGAGCGTGCCCCTCTGCGAGCCGTTGCCCGCGGTGAGCTGATCGAGCATCGCCGCCATGAAGAAGACGGCGAACACCTCCTTCATCAGCATGCCGTCGTAGAAGAGGAACGGACCGTACAGCGCCGCCGCCATCCCCGCCGCCAGCCCCGCGACCGGGGAGATCAGGCGCCGCGCCGTCCGTCCGATCAGCACGCAGGTCGCCGAGCCGATCACGATCTGCAGCAGCCGGGGTGCGAGCAGCCCGGGGCCGAACAGCTTGAAGACGGCGGCCAGGATGTAGGCGTAGAGAGGGCTCTGCTCGAAGACCTCCGTGCCTTCCCACTCTCCCGCGGCGATGCGCAGGGCCCAGTCCCGGTAATAGCCGAGGTCCACGGGCAGGTCGTCCCACAACGGGGTGTCGCGCAGCTGCTTCACGTAGGCGGCCCGCGCCAGCAGCGCCACCAGGAAGACGCCCCAGGAGACGGCGCGGCCGTGCCGGGAGAGCGCCCCGGGCGCTTCGTAGAGGATGGGCCGCTCGGGGGAGGGGGCGGTCCTCCTCAACGGGCGCCCTCCAGCGACGCCAGGCGCTCGCGGATCCAGCCGGCCCGGGGATGCGTCGGGTCGAGCCGCAGCACCTCTTCGAGGTGCGCCGCGGCGCGAGCCGGGTCGCGCAGCTCCCCCAGGAAGATGAGCGCCCGTCCGTAGTGGGCGGCGGCCAGCTCCCGGCGCCCGGCCCCGGGCGCCTCGCGCACCGCCGCCTCCACCACGGTGAGCGCCTCCTGCGGCCTGCCTCCGCGGTGGAGCGCCTCGGCCAGCCGCAGCCTGCGCCCGAAGTCCTTCGGGTCGAGCCGGACCGCCGCCTCGTAGGCCGCCGCGGCGGCCGCGGGGTCCCCCTGCTCCATCAGCAGCGCCCCAAGCCGGTCGAGGGCGTCGCGCCGCAGATCGGCGTCGGGGGAGAGGGCCGCGGCGCGAAGGTGCTCCATCCTCTCTGAAAGGGAGCCCGGGTCGTCGGCCATCTCCAGGGCCAGCACGATGCCGAAGTGGCTGGACGCCTCCACGCGGCGGTGCTGGTCGCCGCTGGAGTCGCCGGGGTAGTCCCTCAAGGCGGCCACCGCTTCACGGAAGTGGGTCAGGGCCGGGCCGGGTCGTCCCGCGTGCAGGTGCATCTCTCCCAGGATGCCGTGGTTCTGCGCGGCGAACCCGCTGCCGTGGCCCGGATCGCGGCTCATGGCCACCGCCAGCAGCGCCACCGGGACGGCGATGGCGGCCGCCCGGACGGCATGGCGCCGCCGCGCCGCGCGCCACGCGGCCACCGCGGCGTGAGCCCCGAAGGGTGCCAGCAGCGGGACCATCGGCATGCGGTAGCGGGACTGGGTGAAGAACAGCAGCGCCGACAGGAGGTAGGCCCCCATGGCGAACAGCAGCGGCGCCGCCTCGGCCCACCGCCGCCGCGCCAGGACGATCCCGGCCAGCCCGAACGGGGCCACCAGGGCGAACCCGGGAAGCGGGGCGGACAGGATGGGCACGAAGCGGCTGAAGTTCTCGTAGGAGTAGTTGTCGGGACGCTCGTAGCCCGTGAAGAAGGTCAGCAGCTTGTCCCCCAGGAGGGCCATCCAGCGGCCGGGGTTCTCGCGGATGAACCGCATCCCCTCGCGCCACCAGAAGGCGTCCGATTCCGCCCGGGTGACCGGCCGCCCCAGCCGCCTCGCGGCCTCGGCCCGGAAGTCCTCGTGCTCGTAGAACGGGTCGGGGCGCATGAAGGCCGGAGGCCTGTACTTTCCCGAGGCGAACTCGTTGTTGCCGGTGTAGAAGACTTCCCCCCCGCCGGAGGTGATCAGCACGGCTTCGCCGGCCACCGCGAGGTTGCGGAGGGTGGCCGGCGCCACGGCCGCGGCCCATGCCGCAGTCAGCGCCGCGCACCCCGCCAGCTTCCTGCCGCGGGGAGCGCGCCAGGCGATCCAGGCGCAGGTGAACGGGAGGATCACGTTGATGTTCTCCTGGCAGAGGGCGGTCAGCCCGACCAGCGCACCTCCCAGGGCCAGCCTCCATGGCCGCCTGCCCTCCGACCAGTACAGGGCGGCGGCCGCCGCGGTGGTCAAGGCCACCGTGAAGACCGTCTTCATGATCTGCGTCTCGTGGAAGAGGCTGGGCCCGTAGAGCGCCAGCGCCACCCCCGCCAGCGCCCCCTCGGCGCGGCCGAACAGGCGGCATCCGATCAGGGACGCCACGGCGCAGGCCGCCGATCCCACGGCAACCTGGGCCAGACGCGGGATCAGGAGCCCGTCGCCGAACAGGCGGAACATCGCCGCCAGCCAGTACGCGTACAGCGGCGTCATCTCGTAGGTGCCGTCGGCGGGCGCCGTCCCCGCCGCGATCGCGCGCGCCCAGTCGTGGTAGTAGAGAGGATCGAGGCGCAGGTAGTCCCACAGCCCCGAGTCATGGAGCTGGAGCAGCGTCAGGAGGCGCAGCCCGAGCGCGAGAGCGAAGACCCCCGCAGCGACCCAGAAGGCGCTGGCCTCGCGGGGGGCGCGCGGGAACCGGAGCATACGGGCGCGATGCTAGCACAGGGTTCGCGGGCCCGGCGCGCGGACGATCGTTCGACGCCCGTGAAGCCGTTGCGGTATCATCGTCCGGTATGATGACCGTCGAGCAGCGGATGACCCGCCAGGTGATCACGCTCACCGAGGACCAGACCCTCCGCGACGCCATCGCCGTGATGCAGCGCCACCGGATCCGCCATGTCCCGGTCGTGGCCGGACGGGCGGTGGTCGGCATGCTGACCGACCGCGACGTGAAGCGGGCCACCCCCTCCCTGCTGTCCGGCGTGGGGCAGGAGGAGTACGACCGGGTCCTGACGCGCACCAGGGTGGGACAGGTGATGACCCGCAACCCCTTCTCGGTGACTCCGGCCACCCACCTCAAGGACGCGGTGAAGCTCCTGGTGGACTCCAAGTACGGAGCGCTGCCGGTGGTGGAGCGCAACGAGCTCGTCGGCATCGTCACCGGAACCGACCTCCTGCGCGCCTTCTACGAGATGCTCGACGAGTGATGGCGGTCCCTCTCAGGGCCGGCCAGGTCTGCGACGTCCGCGTGGACGATCTGGCCTTCGGCGGCAAAGGGGTCGGGCGCGTCTCCGGATTCGTCGTCCTGGTGGAGGGGGGCGTGCCCGGGGACGTGGTGCGCGCCCGCTGCGAGAAGGTGCGCGGCCACTACGCCGAGGCGCGCGCCATCGAGCTGATCGAGCGCTCCCCCGATCGCGTGGAGCCCCGCTGCGAGCATTTCGGCGTGTGCGGCGGCTGCCGTTGGCAGAACCTGCCCTACGAGCTCCAGCTCGACTTCAAGCGCCGCCAGGTGGTGGAGGCGCTGCGGCGCATCGGCGGCATCGCCGAGCCGCCCGTGCAGCCGGCCTTGCCGTCGCCGGACGTCTACCACTACCGCAACAAGATGGAGTTCTCGTTCGGAACGGGCCCTTCCGGCGAGCTGGTGCTCGGCCTGCACCCCGCCGCCAGCTACAGGGAGGTCTTCGACCTGGGCGCCTGCCACCTGCAGTCCGAGTTGTCCAACCGGATCGTGTCGTTGGTGCGCGAGGGGTGCCGGAAGGCCGGTCTGCCCCCCTACGACGTGCAGCGCCACACCGGGTTCCTGCGTTATCTCACCATCCGGGAAGGGAAGCTGAGCGGGCAGGTGATGGTCAACCTGGTGACCGCTGAAGGAGGGCCGGACGAGGCGGCCTGGTCGGCGGCGCTGCGGGAGCTGGCCGGCACGGTCGTGCGGGAGGTCCCGGCCGTCACATCGTTCCTGCGCAACGTGAACGCGCGGCGCGCCACCGTGGCCTTCGGGGATCGGGAGGAGGTGCTGGCCGGCGCTCCCTCCATCACCGAGACCCTGCTGGAGCGGTCCTTCCAGATCACCGCCAACTCCTTCTTCCAGACCAACTCGCGGCAGGCCGAGCGGCTCTACGGCGCGGTGCTGGAGCTGGCCGAGCTGGCCCGCGATGACCGCGTGCTGGATCTCTACTCCGGAACCGGCGCCATCTCCATCCTGGCGGCGGCGCGGGCGGCCGAGGTGCGCGGCGTGGAGTCGCTGGCCGAGTCGGTGCGCAACGCCGAGCGCAACGCCGCCCTCAACAAGGTCCGCAACGTCTACTTCGTCTGCGGGGACGTGCGCAAGACCCTGGCAGCACTGGCCGGGGACCGGCGTCCCCCCACCGTGGTGATCGCCAACCCGCCAAGGGCCGGGCTGAATCCGGCGGTCATCCGGGGGATCCTCCGGCTCGCCCCGCGCCGCATCATCTATCTGTCGTGCAACCCCACCACGCTGGCGCGCGACCTCAAGGAGATGACCGGGAAGGGGCATCGTCTGGAGGTGGTCCGGCCGGTCGACATGTTCCCCCACACCTACCACGTGGAGTGCGTGGCGCGCCTGCAGGCCGACCCGGCGGCCCCCTCTCCCTCCCAGCAGCCGCTTTGACGGAGGGGCCGGCCTGTGGTTCAATGAGCGCCTGATATGCCCAACAGCAGCGGCACCTGGAAGACCGGCGAGAAAGTCCTGGAGAACGGGCAGTACGAGTGCCTCAACTGCAGGCTGCTCGGGACCACCACCCACATCGCTCTCGAGTCGGGCAAGCTCTTCCCCTACTGCTCGGTCTGCAACGTCAAGGACAACACCTACAAGCTGCTGCCCCGGTCCAGGTGAAGCGCCCTCCTCCGGCGCGCCGGGGCTCCCGGCGCGCGGCGCCGCGGCGGGCCCGCCTGCCGGCCTGGGCTCTCCTCCCGATCCTCGTGACCGCGGCGGCTGTCTACCTGGCCACGCGCGGCCCGGGAGGCTACGCCGGCCCCACCGGCGGCGCCAGCTTGCTGCTGATCACCGTGGACGGACTGCGCACCGACCGGGTGGGAGCCTACGGGCCGCCGGCCGTGCCCACCCCGTCGATCGACCGGCTGGCCGCCGCCGGGACGCTCTTCGAGCAGGCGTTCACCGCCTCGGTCCAGACGCTCCCCGCCCACGCCACGATCCTGACCGGACTCTCGCCCGCGCAGCACGGCGCGAGGGAGGACGGCGAGCGCCGGCTCCCCGCGCGCGTGCGCACGCTGGCGCAGGCGCTGGCCGGCCTCGGCTTCCGCACCGCCGCCGTGGTCGGCTCGCCGGCGCTGGCGTCCGGATGCGGCCTGGAGCAGGGGTTCGAGCACTACGACGACGACTTGCTCCAGGCGCCGGGAGAGAGCGGCCGAAGGCTGGCCCGGCCCGCGCGGGCGGTCACCGACGCGGCGCTGCGCAAGCTGGCCCAGGATCCCTCCCGCCGTTTCTTCCTGTGGGTGCAGTACGCGGACCCGGCCATCCCCGCGGCCCCGCCCCGGGCGCAGCGCGACCGTCTCGAAGGCCGTCCCCACGACGCCAACGTGGCGCTGGTGGATGCCGAGATCGGGCGCCTGCTGGCGGCGCTGGACGCGGCCGGCTCGCGGCCGCGCACGCTGGTGGTGGCGGCGGGGGCGCACGGGCTGGGGCTGGGCGACCACGGGGAGGCCCTGAGCGGATCGAGCGTCTACGACGAGACGGCGAGGGTCCCGCTGGTGATCTCCCTTCCTCCGCATCTGCCGTCCGGGGCGCGGGTGCGCGGGGTGGTCCGCACCGTCGATCTGGTCCCCACGCTGCTGGAGCTCCTGCGGGTCGAGCCGGCCGCGATGCCGCAGACGGCGGGGACGCCGCTGTGGCCACGGATTGCGGGCGGCGAGCCCGGCGGCCCGCCTCCGGCCTACGTTGAGGCACGAGGGGGTCCGGCGCGCGGGTGGCCCGAGGCCGTGGCGCTGCGCGACGACCGGCACGCCTACCTGCACGCCGCGCCCCCGGAGCTGTACGACGTGCTGCTGGATCCCGGTCAGCGGAGCAACCTGGC
>DATEEA010000054.1:0-27254 GCA_035281445.1 Candidatus Polarisedimenticolia bacterium | reverse complement strand
GCTGGCGTCCGCCGCGGCGGCCGCGGCCGAGCTGAAGGCGCACGCCGTCCGCGAGGGGGACGAGGACGGCCACGCTCCGGCGCGGGCCGCCCATGGCGCCGGCAACGGGCATGCCATCGCCGCCGAGCCGATGAAGATCGCCGAGAGGATCATCCATCACTACATCGCCCACCGCCGGCGGCTCCCCGACCGCCGCAGCGGCTACACGCAGAAGGCGGTCATCGGTCACCACAAGGTCTACCTGCGCACGGGCGAGTACGAGGACGGTGCGCTCGGGGAGATCTTCCTCGACATGCACAAGGAAGGGGCGGCCTTCCGCAGTCTGATGAACTGCTTCGCCATCGCCATCTCGCTGGGCCTGCAGCACGGCGTGCCCCTGGACGAGTTCGTGGACGCCTTCGTCTTCACGCGCTTCGAGCCCAACGGGATGGTGCAGGGCAACCCCCACATCAAGATGACCACCTCGGTCATCGACTACGTGTTCCGCGAGCTGGCCATCACCTACCTGGGGCGCAGCGACCTGGCGCAGGTCACCAGCGAGGACCTGCGCGGGGACACCATGGGACGCCCCGACTCCGAGCCGGAGTTCGACGAGGACCGGGGAGACGTGCAGTACGTCATCGAGCGGACCGAGGAGGAGGAACGGGAGAGGGAGCGCGCCAGGATGCAGGTGCCGCGCACCAAGCATCTCAACGTCGGCTTCGCTCCGAACCGGGCGCAGGCGGAGCCGGCCGCCGCGGCCGCGCCGATCCTCACCGCCGCCGGCGGCGCGGGGTCCGTGGCCACACCCGAAGGGGCGGCCGTGGCCGGCGGCACGGGGGAGGTGATGGTCTTCCCCGCTTCGCCGTCCCCGGCGCGGGCCCGCGCCGCCGCCGTGTCGCTCGGACTTCCCGCCGGCATCCCGGAGCGCGAGCTGGTGCGCCAGGCGCGCATCAAGGGGTACGAAGGCGATCCTTGCGGGGAGTGCGGCCAGTTCACCATGGTCCGCAACGGCACCTGCCTGAAGTGCCTCTCCTGCGGCGCCACCAGCGGGTGCTCCTGATCCTGCGCAGGCGCCGCGCACGGCCGGTGACGGCCCGCCCCGTCAGTCGATCCGCGAGCGATCGCGCAGCGGCCGGTTGGGAGCGCCCCCCTCGGTGATCCTGACGGCCACCTGGGGGATGAAGGCCAGCTCGATCCGCTTCACTCCCAGGCGCCCGGAGGCGGCCAGCCGGGGCAGGCTGTCCAGGACGTGGACGAAGGCGGGCCGCGGGAAGCGCCGGGTGAAGTAGCGAACGGGTGCGACGTCCATCCCGATCATCTCCAGGGCCCGCAGGCTCACCAGGGTGCAGTTGTTCGCGGTCGGGTGGTAGGGGACGCTGCCTTCCTGGATCCCATCGATCTCGCGCTGCATCCGCTCGTGCAGCCCGGCGACAAGGGGGGCGTCGAGCCCTTCCAGGCGAAGGATCCACGTGGGGCGCCGGAGCGCCTGCCCTCGCTGGGCGTTGAAGAGGTAGTCGGCGAGCGGCACCGGTTCGGGGGAGCCGCGGTCCGATCCCCTCGGGTAGACGTTGTAGACCTGCCCGCCCACGCCGACCGCGATGTGGCCGAACATCCCCACCGAACCGTCCGACCCCGAGAGCACGATGTCCATGGTCGCGGCCTCGGGCTCCGGATCGATCCCCCCGAGCAGCGCGGCCCTCCAGGGCTCCCCGGATCGGGCCGCATGAGGTGCGAAGAGCGCCTCCTCCAGACGGGCGGCCGCGAAGCCGATGGTCGGGCGCCCATGGCCGGCGGTGACCGCCCGGTCGCGCTGGAGCGCGCGCCGGTATGTCCCGAGCGCCTGTTGCAGCGCATCGGGCTCCCGGCGCCTGGCAGGATCCAGGGCCTCGGGGATCTCTCCTTCCAGCAGGCCGATCGGGAAGAGCGCCTCGACGTAGAGACGGTCGTCGGCGACCGAGCAGTCCGACTCGAAGACGCGTCGCGCCACGACACCGACCTCTCCCTCGATCCTCGGGTAGGTCAGGAGCCAGTCGGCGCGCGAGGCGTTGGTGACGAGCATCACCCTGCCGTCGCAGCCGGCCAGGACCGCCTCGCCCCCTTCCCCGCGCAGGAGCTTGCCGCGGACCACCTCCGCCTCGGAGCCGAGGTTGACCTGGAACTGCCCGTAGGTTCGGTCCAGAGGGACCCGCGAGCAGGGAGCCCCCGAGGCGTGGATCCCGAACCTCTCGGGGATGGGGGTGACCGGACTCGTCGTGGGGAGCCCGGCCAGGGCGGCCGGTGCGGCCGCCAGAGCCATCCCGAGGAGAAATCCGTCCAGAAGGGTCATCGCCGCCTCCGCTCTGCGTGGCTTCAGATGCCGGGCGGGATGCGGGGTTTCAGGATCGAGGCGGGGCGGTGGAAGGGTGGCTTGGGCGCCGGCGCGCGGCCGGCGCCCGGTTCATGGAGTGCTGCGCGCGGCCTTACGCCTTGGCCGGCTTGATCGCGGTGACCGACTGGTGCTGGCCCTTGTCGTCGTCCATGCAGGTCAGCACCACCCTGTCTCCCGCCTTCACTGTGGCAAGCGCGCTGACGGCTTCACCGGTCACGGGCACGGTCTTGTTCTCACCCTTCTCGCCCTTGATGGTGATCGTCTTCGCGTTGGCGTCCACCGCGACGATCTCGGCGGTGACGTCGTGCTTCTTGCCCTCTCCGGCGAACAATCCGGCGCCGGCGACCGAGGCGACAGCGAGCAGCAGAGCAACGCTCATAGCCTTCCGCATCGTTCCTCCTCCTGTCCTGTGAAGGGGGCAGCGGGAATGACTATAGCCAACGTCACCGGTTCGTGTCCAGGCCCGGGGAATCCCCGATGCCCGGCTCCGTGGCCGCAGCAAAGTCCTTTCGCCTCAATCGATTGACCGTCCCGGCCGGGCCGGGCTGCCTCCACCCGCTACTTCCCCGAGATCGCCGCGAGCCTTCAAGGGCTGTATAATCGGGTCCCGGCCAAGCCACGGCCCCATGAGCTCCCTGCCGCTCGTCTTCGCGCTCCTCGCCCTGGCCGGCCCGCCGCCGGCCGGCGGCGCCGCCGTCGTCGCCGCCCCGGAAGCAGGGACCACCCTCCCGCATGTGGTCTGCTCGGGAGACGCGGCGCGAAGCTACGCGCTGTTCCTCCCCTCGGCCTATCATCCGTCCCGCCGCTGGCCCCTGGTCGTTTTGATGGATCCTCGCGGCAGGGCGCTCGTTCCGCTGGAGCTGTTCCGGCCCGCGGCCGACCGGCTCGGTTACATCCTGATCAGCTCGTACGACACGGCCAGCGACGGCGCCTGGGAGCCCAACGAGAAGGCGCTTCTGGCCATGCTCCCCGACGTGCAGCAGCGGGCCTCGGTCGATCCGCGCCGCGTCCACCTGGCCGGCTTCTCGGGGACGGCCAGGGCGGCATGGGACTTCGCGGCGAGGTTGAAGGAGGGGGTCGCCGGGGTGATTGGCTTCGGGGCCGGGTTCCCCTCCCCCGTCCATCCCATCCCGGGCCGCGCGGCGCCTTTCTTCGGCGGCGCGGGGGACGAGGACTTCAACCACGAGGAGGTGGTGGCGATGGAAGCTCCCCTACGCTCCGCGGCCATCCCCCACCGGCTGGCCTTCTTCCCGGGCGCCCATGCCTGGCCCCCCGAGCCGGTCTGCTCGGAGGCTCTGGAGTGGATGGAGCTGCGGGCCATGAAGGCGGGACTGCGGGACAGGGACGACACCCTGACTCGGGAGCTCCTGGCGCGACGCCTGGCCGCGGCGCGCCGGCTGGAGCAGCAGGGCCGACACCGCGAGGCGCTGCGCGAGCACCGGGCCATCGTGGCCGACTTCGACGGGGTGCTGCCGGTGGACGAGCCGGCGGCGCGCGCGGAGGCTCTGGCCGCGGATCGAGGAGTGCGCAAGGAGCAGGCCCGGATCACGCGGCTGGCCGGAGAGCAGAAGCGGTTCGAGAGGCTGTTGGGGAGCTTCCTGGCCCGCTTCCACGCGGCCATCCCGCCTCCCACCGTGGAGCAGACTCTGTCCGGGCTCGGGATCGCGGGGCTGAAGGCCACCATCGCGGGCGAGTCCTCCGACCGCTTCGCCGCCCAGGCGGCCAGGCGCCGGATGTCGCTGCTGCTGGTGCACCTGTCGTTCTACGAGCCACGCTCCTGCCTGGAGCGGGGCGACGCCGCGCGAGCCGCCGCATTCCTCCAGGCCGCCGACGCCATCCGCCCCGCCGACCCCGGGACGCACTACATGCTGGCGCGGGCCCGGGCGCAGCTCGGGCAGACCAGGGACGCCCTGGCCTCTCTCGCCGTGGCCGCGGCCTCCGGGCTCCTCGACCGCGCCCGCGTCGAGGCCGATCCGCTCCTCACCCCCCTCCGGGAGGATCCCGGGTACCGGAAGATCCTGGACGATCTGGACCGTCCCTGAGCCCTCCTGCTCAGCGCTCACCATAACCCGCTGCGGGCGAACACCCAACACGGGCTGCAAGCGGTCGATATTGACTCTGCACCTTCATGCTTCGAGGCATCCCGCAACTGCGGCGCACAAGACTTCTTCAGCAACTTTTCAAACAGCTGCCCAGCAGCTAGGGTCACGCGGCAACAACGCTGGTCACAGGCTCCGTTGTGGCCGCCTCTAACGCTCACCTTGACCCGCGGCGGGCGGACGCTCGACGCGAGATAGCCTCGGGCGCTGCCCGCCCGGCGCCGGGTTCATGCCGTCGTTGGACGGTCTCATCGCGTGAGCCAATCCTGATACTGTCTCCAGTCGGCATCGATAATCCGCTGCTGCTCATCCTGCGAAAGCTTTCCGATCCGGAACATGCGCTTGGTGTAGCCTGGATACTCTGCCGGGCCGAGCACGTCGCGATAGTCGCGCTTGGCGCCCTCGATCTCATAGCGCAGGCGCTTGATATCGCCTGCTGCGAGCTTTAGTGCGGCGAGACGGACACGGTGAGGCTCACGCTGCCAAGTCTCCTTTCCATACTCGTCGAGCATGGCAAGCACCTCCATGGCACGGTCAGGAGGAAAGTCTCGCCGCACGATGCGCTCCACATCGGCGCCCGTCACGGTGGGTGTCGGCTGCGTGCTCATGGTCATGGACTCTGCGAGCCGTCTAACGATCACCATGACCCGCGGCGGGCGAGGGCCCGACGCGGAGATTCGGCGGGTGCCTCCACGTCTGGTGATGCTGACACGTTACTCAGATTCCGCATGAAATCGGCATCAGCCTCACTCCGCAATGCCCTGAGACGCCAGTGCCGCCACGGCGGCCTGCGCACCCGTTATCCGCTCTCGCTTCGCTATCTTCGCGCTCATCCAGAGACTGCCGCAGACTATTACCGGTTGAAGTGCGAACTCGCGATGCGCTGCAGCAAGGACGAGTACACAAAGGCGAAGAGACCCTTTATCGAGCGCATACTTGCTTCTACAGGCGGCCGATGAACCCCGAGACCGTACATCCGGAAGTGGAGTTTTTCAGCAGCCTGCTAACTCTTCTTCGACAGCCAGCGCGGCTGATATGCCCGGCCCGGAGACCCCCCCAGGGCCAGGATGACGACCCCCTCGCCTCCCGGGACGATCTTGCGCTTCTGCCGGGCGCCCACACGGACGAGCGTCCCGGGCTCCAGCCGCAGAGTCTCGTCATCCGCCGTGAGCGTGGCGCTCCCCTCCAGCACCACGTACACCTCTTCCTGACCCTCCTCGGCGTGGTCGTGCTCCGGATAGCCGCTCCAGCCGGCCGGCAGCCTCAGCACGTTCATCCCCCAGGCGGTCACCCCGAGTTCCTTGCCCGCGTAGAGGAACTGTCCTGACGGTCCTCCCGGCCCCTTGTAGCTCTCGATCTCCTCGATTCTCCTGAAGGTCACGTCGGCCATGGACTCTCCTTGTCAGCCTCCCGACGGCATGGATGCGTCGTGGACGATTTCCCAGGTTCCACCCGACGGCCGCAGGAAGAGCTGGGTGAGGCCCGAGGAAGCCTCGCCTCTCTCGCGCTCCAGCCGCCAGCGGGCCAGAACCGACATTCCCTGGATCCTTCCCGGCACGGCGTCGCCGTGCGGGGTGACGTCCGTCCCCTCGGCCGGCGCGGCCTGCACCAGCTCCAGCGTCAGACGCCCCATCGCTTCGCGCCCGGCGTAGCGGGCGCGGTACCTCTCCAGAACCGCGGCACGGCCCCCGGCCAGCCCGGAGGGGGAGGCGAACAGGGCCTCCTCGGAGTAGACGGAGCAGAAGGCCTCCAGGTCGCCGCGGTTCCAGGCCTCGGCCTGCCGGGCCAGCAGCGCTGCCGCCTCCGTGCGCGCCTTCTCGATGCGGCGCTCGCGGCCGAGCCGGTCCCACAGGCCCATCCCGAACGAGGAGGGCAGGCGCGGCTCCTCGGCCAGAGCGGGGTCCGCCAGCACCTCGGCGGCCGGGGCGAAGCGGTGTCCGGTGGAGACCAGCCACCGGAACAGGTCGTCCCAGCAGGCGGCGCCCACCTCGTTGGCGTGAAGCAGCAGAATCTGCGGGACCTCGCGTCCGGCCATCGCATCCCCCCGGCGCTCGTGGTGTCTCACCGCCAGCCGCAGTGCCGCCAGGTAGTCCTGGCGGGCCGTCTCCATCGCCGCGCGGTCTCCGGCGCGGCGGGCCTCCACGTACGGCTCCTCGAAGCTCCAGTCCTGGTTGTCGATGGTCACCGGGACGTTGCGCTGTCCGCTGCGCTGCAGGTACAGCCGTGCGGCCTCGAGCTTGGCCGGGGTGTTCCCCTCCCGGAGGAACGGGAAGCGGAACAAGCGAGGGCCCGCCGTCCCGGGGGAGCTCTCACGGAGAAAGCGCTCCAGTCCGGCCCTCCCCTTCTCCAGGTCCTCGATGTAGGCGGCCGACCCTGTGCGGTCGTGATCGAGGTGGCCGGCGGAGTGGTTGCCCAGCTCGTGGCCGGCGCCGAGCCAGGCCCGCAGGATGGCGCGGTCGTCGTCCGTCCGGACCTGCCCCCAGATCACGAACCCCACGGCGGGGACGCGGTGCCGCTCCAGCGCCGCGAGCAGCTCGCCGGTGATCCGGGACCGCTCGGCCGCATCCGGGTGCAGGCGCGGGGAGGCGAGCGGCAGATCGTCCACCGTGATCAGGATCGGCCGCGCCGGTGCCGGCCCGGCCCCGAGAACCCGCCCGGCGCACAGAGCGGCGAGCCCCACGGCCGCCAGCCCGGAGGTCAGCCGCCGCCCGCGGCGCGGCGCCTCCCGTCCGGTCGTCACTCGCTGGTGGTCGGGTCGATTCCGGCCACGACGCGGGCGATGCGGTTGGCGGGGAAGCCACCTCGCGCCGCGTGCTCGCGGATCAGCTCCTCGCTGGGCGCGATGTAGACGCAGTAGATCTTGTCGTCGGTCACGTAGCTCTGCACCCACTGGATCCTGGGGCCGAGCTCTCCCAGCACGGCGCAGGACTTCTGCGAGATGGCCTGCAGCTCCTCCCGGGACAGCCTGCCGGCCCCTTTCAGCTCCCGCTCGATCACAAACTTGGGCATGGTCGTCTCCTGGCGTCAGTTGTCGGCGTACCCCGCTCCCGGCTCCGGGAGGGGTCCAAGGGCTTCAGGGGGCCGCGGCGGCCGCCTGCCCTTCCGGCCACCCGACGATCTTGTCTATGGTGGCGCGGGAGATCGAATGGTACAGAGGCCGGCCCCTGGCGTAGATCGCCAGCGCCCGCTTCCTGCCTTCTTCGCTCTTGACCAGCTCTTCGTACAAAGGCTTGAGGTACTTGCGCCTTCCCTGGCTGGTGAGAAACTCTTCCAGCCTCGCGTCGGCCGGTTTGTACCCGTGGCGCACGGCCAGGATCAGCCACTGGTCCAGGATCTCGGCGTTGCCGGTGCGGGTGAAGCCGAAGGCATCGTCGAGCTCCTTCATGCGCGCAGGCTCGATGGCCGCGGGCAGCGCGTCGAGGAATCGCAGCCACTGGTGGGTGACCCACCCCGCCGTCGGGAGGTCCCTGGCCGCGGTCCTTCCCCCGGCCCAGGCTCGGGCTGCGGCGTCCACCTGCTCGAAGGCGCCGGCGCGCGGCAGCGGGGCGTCGGCGGGCAGCCCAGGCGCCCGCACCCATGTCTCCACGTCCGGCACCGCTGCTCCCGCCACCGCCGGGTGCCTGGAGACGAGCCGCTCCTGGAGGAAGGCCAGGAAATCGGCGGTCCTCACCGAGGTGAACGCGTGCTCGTCGAACCAGGCCTTGAGGAAGGGATCGAACGCCTCGCGCCCGAAGGTCTCCTCGAGGCGGCGCAGGAACAGAGCGCCTTTGTCGTAGGCGACGCTGGTGACCCCGTCGTCCGGGTCTCGTCCCGACAGATCGATGTGCAGCACCTGATCCCCGGGCTTGTCCGCCAGCCCTTCGAGCTCCTTCTCCAGCTCGCGCCGGCCGAGCGCCCACTCCATCTCCGCGCGCTCGCGCCCGAAGACCTCCTCCATGATGCGGCGCTCCAGGTAGGTGGTGAAGCCTTCATTGAGCCAGAAGTCCGACCAGGTGGCGTTGGTGACCAGGTTGCCCGACCAGGAGTGGGCCAGCTCGTGGGCGATCAACGCCACCAGGGACTTGTCGCCGGCCAGGATGGTGGGGGTGGCGAAGGTCAGCATGGGGTTCTCCATCCCGCCGAAGGGAAACGACGGGGGCAGAACCAGCACATCGTAGCGCTCCCAGCGGTAAGGCCCGAAGCGCGGCTCGGTGGCGGTGAGCATGGCCTCCATGTCGGCGAACTCGGACCGGGCGCGCGGCAGCACCGGCGGCTCGGTCCACACCCCCGTGCGCGGCCCCACGGAGCCGAAGGAGAGGTCTCCCGCGGCCAGCGCGATCAAGTAGGTCGGGATGGGATGGGGCATGGTGTAGGAGAAGAGCCCGGGCGCGGCCTCCTTGTTCTGGCGCGCCGCCATCACCCCGCGCAGCCCGCCCGGCACCCTCAGGGCGGCGTCGAAGGTCACCCTGATGGCGGGGCTGTCCTGGCAGGGCACGAAGGACCGGGCGTGGATGGCCTGCGCCTGGCTGTAGAGGAACGGACGAGCGCCTCCTGCGGTCTGAGAGGGCTCCAGCCACTGGAGCCCCGAGGCGTCGGGGCTCGTCTCGTACGCCACGCGCACGCGGTCGGCCCCCTCGGGGAGATCCACCGTGAGCTCGGAGCCCAGGATCGGGTCGCGTCCGCCCAGCCTCCAGGTGGTCTCGGCGAGGGGCGCACCCTCGCTCCCCACCTCGGCGCCGGTGATCCTGAGGTCCCGCGTGTCGAGACGCAGGGGGTCCTTGCCGCCGGCGGGCCGCTCGACGTGCAGCAGGACGCTCCCCGACAGCACCCTGCGATCGAAGTCCACGTCCCAGTCGAGAGTCATGTGCCGCACGCGCGCCTGGTCGGGCCGGGCATAGGAGTGGATGTCGTGCCCGGCGGGGGATGCCTTCACCATGGCCTGTGCCTCGGGAGCGCCGGCGCCGCCGGCCGGGGGCGGTGGCGTGCCGGACCCGCCGCACCCCGCGGCGAAGGCGGCCGACGCCGCGCCCATGGATGCCACGAGCAGTTGTCTGGAGAACATGGTTCGCACGCCTCGCCTGGACGCCGCCGGTTGTGTCAGGATGCGGCAGGGATGCCGGCCGCCGCTGGGAGCGGCCAGTCTACCACCATCCTGGAGCGGATCCGGGCGCCGTTTCCCCGCCGGCGCTATCATCGGCCCGCGGTCTTCGGCTGCCGGAGCCGCGCCAGCGGAGGAGCCATGCCGGCTTATCTGATCGTGGACATCGAGATCACGCACCCCGAGAGGTACGCCGAGTACATCAAGCAGGCGCCGGCCTCGATCGCCCGCTACGGCGGGCGCTACCTGGCGCGGGCCGGACGGACCCAGTCCCTGGAAGGGACGTGGACGCCGAAGCGGCTCGTGGTGCTGGAGTTCCCCACTTACGAGCGGGCCCTGGAGTGGTGGGGCTGCGAGGACTACAGTGGACCGAAGGCGCTGCGGCAGAGCGCCTCCATCACCAACATGGTGCTGATCGAGGGGGTCGACGGGCAGCCCTGAACGGGCTCCGGCCGGCCGGGAAGGAGGAGGGGATGGGCTTCGAGTTCAGAGTCGAAGAGACGGTGAAAGCCCCGCCGGAGAGAGTGTTCGCCGCGCTCACCGACGTTGACGGCTGGCGCGACTGGATGCCCGGCCTGGTCAGGATCGATCGCAACGGCTCCGGCCCCCTGGTCCAGGGTTCGGTCTTCCGCGAGACCCGTAAAATGATGGGACACCAGGCGGTCGAAGAGTTCCAGGTGACCCGGGTGGAGCCGCACCGGGCGCTCGGCCTGTTCGTGGACGGCTCCAAGGGGAGCTCCCGCAAGGGGGAGTACCACTTCCTCCACGAGCTGGCCCCGGCCGGGGACGCCACCAGGCTGTCCCTCCACGGCAGGATCGAGGTCCCGGGCGTGATGGCGAAGATCTTCGGCCGCTTGATGATCGGGATGTTCCGCAAGGCCTGCGCCAAGGACCTCTCCGCCCTGGCCCGCCACGTCGAGACGGGCGGAAAAGGGACTTCAGCCGGCGCAGGAAGGCCCGCCGGGGCCGCGCCGTGAAGGGTGCCGGCGGGCGGCACTGACCGGGGCGCTCCCCTGCCCCCAGGAGAAACAGCACCTTGGCGACCACCACCCTTGCCCAGGACCTGGCGCTGCTGGACGCCTATTCCCGGGCGGTCGTCTCGGTGGCCGAGGCGATCAGCCCGTCGGTCATCAAGATCGACGCCTTCGGGACGAAGGCGGACGGCGGCGAAGAGCCCCGGGGGACCGGCTCGGGCTTCTTCTTCGCTCCCGACGGCTACGCCTTGACCAACAGCCATGTCGTGCACGGCGCCACCCGGATCGAGGCCACCCTGTCGGACGGGCGGAGACTGCCGGCGGCGTTGACGGGGGACGACCCGGCCACCGACCTGGCTGTGGTGCGGGCTCAGGGGACCGGCTTCCCCGCCGCGCGCTTCGGCGACTCGGCGGCGCTGAGGGCGGGCCAGCTCGTGGTGGCCATCGGCAACCCTTACGGATTCCAGACCACGGTGACGGCGGGGGTGGTGAGCGCCCTGGGGCGGTCGCTGCGGGGACGCACCGGCCGGCTCATCGACGAGGTGATCCAGACCGACGCCGCGCTCAACCCCGGCAGCTCGGGCGGACCGCTGGTCAGCTCGCTGGGAGACGTGGTGGGGGTGAACACCGCCACGATCCTGCCCGCCCAGGGCCTCTGCTTCGCCATCGGCATCAACACGGCGGCGTTCGTGGTGCCGCAGCTCATCCGCGAAGGACGCGTTCGCAGGAGCCGCATCGGGGTGGCGGGGCAGAACGTCCCACTGCACCGGCGCCTGGTGCGGTTCCACTCCCTGGCCGCGGAGTCGGCGGTGCTCGCGATCTCCATCGAGCCCGGCAGCGCCGCCGAGCAGGCCGGTCTGCGGGCCGGGGATCTCATCGTGGGCTTCGGCGGCGAGCCGGTCCCTGGAATCGACGCCCTGCACCGGATGCTGACCGGCGACAGGGCGGGGACGGAAGTGCCGATGACGGTGCTGCGGGGGGCGGAGCTCCTGACGCTGCCGGTGACGCCGCGCGGAGAGGGGTGAGCCCTCCCCGCGCGGACGGGTGTCACCTGGCGAGCGTGGCCTGGAGCTCGATGGACAGGCCCTTCAGCACCTTGGAGACGAGGCAGTTGGCCTTGGCGTCCTCGGCCAGCCGCTTGAACTCCTGCTCGCTGATCCCCGGGACGGACCCCTCGGTGGTGAGCTGGATCCTGGTGATGCCGAACCCCTCGCCGGACTTGTCGAGGTGGACCTGGGCCGTGGTGTGCACCCGCTGGGCGGGGTGGCCGGCCTGGGCCAGCTTGTTGGCCAGGGCCATGGTGAAGCAGCCGGCGTGCGCCGCGCCGAGCATCTCCTCCGGATTGCTCCCCTGCGCTCCCTCGAAGCGGGATCCGAAGGAGTACGGCCCCTCCCAGGCGCCGCTTCCCAGCTTCATGCTTCCGCGCCCCTGCTTGAGGTCGCCTTCCCACTGCGCCTTGGCTTGACGTACGGGCATGTCGTTGTCTCCTTTTGCGTGGAAACCTGGATGTCGGAAGCCCTCAATGTACCCGACGCCCGTCCGCGGCGACAATAGGGTGGACACCGAAGGGGGCATCGGGCCGCGCCCCAGGCGGCGCGGCGGGCTGACAGGGGGCGGCCGATCCGATAGCTTTAGGGACAGAGAGGTGACGCCCATGCTGATGGAGATCACGTACCGTGACGTGCCCAAGACCGACGAGCTGGAGGACTTGATCCGAACCAAGGCCGGCAAGCTGGAGAGGCTCTGCGCCGACATCGTGAGCTGCCGGATCGCCGTCGAGAAGCGCCAGCAGCACCAGAAGCTCGGCAACCCGCACCGAGTGCGCATCGAGGTCACCCTCCCTCCAGGCAAGGATCTCGTGGTGGCCAAGGAGCCAGGGGAGTCGGGCGCGCACGACCTGCTGCCCAAGATCGTCCGGGAGGCCTTCAAGGTTATGGAGCGCCAGGTGAAGGAAGCCAATTCGAAGCGGCGGGGGGAGGTCAAGACCCACCAGGAGCCGGTCGGCCTGGTGTCGCGCATCTTCCTCGGCGAAGGGTACGGGTTCCTCATCACCGGAGAGGGGCGGGAGATCTACTTTCACCGCAACAGCGTGGTGGACGGACGCTTCGACGACCTGGCCGTGGGGAGCGAGGCGCGGTTCGTGGAGACGATGGGCGAGAAGGGCCCGCAGGCCAGCACCGTGCACGTTCTCAACGCGCACGGGCTGCGCGACGCGGCCGAGGGGGTGGACGAGACCGGCGCCCCCACCGGCCGCGTCATCCGCACGCGGGGGCGCTCAAGCTCCACGCGGCGCTAGGCGCTCGGCCATCTCCTCGGCGGTGGCGCGCAGCCGGTCGTACCCCTCGGTCCAGCGCCCGACCGCTTCCCGGTCCAGCTCCCGCGCGATCCGCTCCATGGGGATGCCGTCCACCTCCAGCCGGCGCAGCGTGCGGTCCGCCTCGTCCATCCCTTCTTCGATCCCGCTGCCTTTCGGGATCTCGATCCTCCCGAGCACTTCGTGGGGCACCGTGGCCACGACGTAGGGCGAGGCCAGCTCGCGCAGGAGCGGCTCCGCCCGCTCGGCGACCGCAGGCAGCGCCCCCCAGACCAGCGTGTGCATGACTCCGCCCGCCCTGGACAGGGTCAGGAAACGCTCGTCCTCGCGCACCAGGCCGGCGGCCGCGCGGTGCGCCATGCAGGCTGTGGAGACCGCGGCCCGCCCCTCAAGGTCCTTCCCTTCAGCCACCTTCTCGCGGGCGCCGACGAGGGCGTCCAGCCCCGGCTGCACCTGGCGATCGATCGGCTCGAGGTGGATCGTGGCGAAGAACCCCGCGCCGCCGGCGTCCAGGCCGCGTCCCAATCTCCGCTCCAGGCCTGACATCCAGGCCTCCGTCACCATCCGGTACCGGGAAAGAGACGTGATGTGGGTCACGTTGAGCGGGACCCCCCTCTCCACCAGGATGGCGATGGCCGGAAGGAGAGGCTCGAAGGCGGGGAGCGCCGCCAGCACGTTGGGGCGGCCGGCCGCCTCCACCAGCTCCTCGGCGCGCCGCGCCGCGGCCTCCGGATCGAGCTCGATCCGGCGGGGAGGATCGAGCGTCACCAGGCCGGATCGGCCCCCGGAGCGGTCGTGCACGCCCCGCAGAAAGTCGGCGGCGCGCCGGGCGTCGTCCAGAGCCGCCTCCTCGATCACCCGGTCCGGGGCAGTCCCGCGCAGCGTGCCGGCCGCGACCGCCTCGTCGTAGTCGCCGTTCTCGGCCATGGCCCGGTGCAGCAGGGCCGCGTCCTGGACCGCTCCACGGATCCCATGGTCCCGGATCCAACGCTCGAACCGGCCATCCTGAAGAAACCTTCTCGTGAACCCTTGAAGCCAGATCTCCATGTCGCCTCCCCGGGACAGCGCCTTCCTCAGTATGGCGCGGTGGCGTGAGGCTGGCGAGGAGGATCATCCCTCCCGCGGCGACGCGGGGACTCGCGGCATCCGGATGGCGTCGAGCAGCGCCTGGGCGGCACGATCCTTGGTCAGGTACGCCCCGGCCCCCGCCTGCAGCATCGCCTTGGCCATGTCGTCGCTCTCGTACATGGACAGGGCGATGATCCGGATGCCCGGCGCCTCGCTCATGATGCGCCGCGTGGCCTCCACGCCGTTCATCCCGGGCATGCTGACGTCCATCACCACGACGTCCGGATGCAGGGTCCGGACCAGCCGGAGCGCCTCCTCGCCGTCGGAGGCCTGGGCCACCGCCTCGATGTCCCGGTCCCCCTCCAGCAGCGCGGCCAGCCCCTCGCGCACGATCTTGTGATCGTCGGCGATGAGCACCCTCAAGCAGCGCCCGCGGCCTCCTGACGGGCGATCGGCGGCGTGGCGGGGTGGCGGCGCGGAGGCGGGAGGCTCCTCGGACTGCGCCGCCGCGGGCCCCCCGGTGGGCACCAGCAGCGAGACTCTCGTCCCGTCCCCCGGAGAGGACTGCACCGTCATGGTGCCGCCGAGTCCCTCCGCCCGCTCCCGGACGCTCAGGAGCCCGAACCCGCCCGCCGCCGGCCAGGCCTCGGCGCGGGAGGCCTCGAACCCCCTGCCGCGATCGACCACGTCGATGCGGATCCTGCGCTCGCCGCCGTCGGCCACCACCACCTCCGCCTGATCGGTCTTGGCGTGCTTGACCACGTTGATCAAAAGCTCCCGCACGGCGCGGAACAGGAAGGAGCGGACCGCCTCGGCGGTCTCCTCCACGCGTGTCTGGGTCCTGATCTCCGCGCGCAGGCCGTATTTCTCTTGAAGATGGCGCGTCAGCCACTCCAGCGCGGGGACCAGCCCTCCGTCGAAGAGGATCGGCGGACTGAGGTCCAGGGTGATCTGCCGGGAGGCCTGGATCGACTCCTGCAGGATCGAATCGAGCTCGTTGATCTTCACCCGATCGAGCGGGCGCTTCCCCTGAAGGCCGCTCAGCTTGAGCTGCGCCGCCACCAGGAGCTGCTGCAGGTGGTCGTGGAGCGCGGTGGCCAGGCTGCGCCGCTCCCGCTCCTCGGTCTGGCTCAGATCGAGCGCCAGCGCCCGCAGCTGCACCGTCCTGGCTTCCGCCTCCGCGGTCCTGTCGGAGACACGGCGCTCCAGCGTCTGGTTGAGCGACAGCATCTGCTGCTCGGCGCGATGCCGGTCCACGGCCCACAGGACGTGGCGCCCTATGGTCTCGGCGGTGTCCCGCTCGTCCCGCTCCAGGCGCCGCGGCGAGTCGAAGAAGACGGCCAGGTGGCCGATCAGCCTCTCTCTGAGGATCATCGGCACGACCGCCAGGGAGCGCACTCCCTCCTCCAGCGTCGCCTCCCGGCTCACCTTGAAGGGGACCCCCGACGCGACGTCCTCCACCATCAGGATCTCCTGCGGCACCGCCTGCCGGGAGAAGGGCCACCCTTCCTCGATGGCCTTCCTGTACCGATCGGACAGCCCGATGGAGGCCTTGAACCTCATGACACCGTCGTCGTCCGGAAGGAGGATGGCGCACCTGTCCGATCCGAGGGCCATGGTCAGCCCGCGCAGCGCCGCCTCCATGACGTCCTGCGGCGTTGAGGCTCCGGCGGCCACCCCGCTCACCCAGCTCACCGCGCTCAACTGGGAGAGGCGCCGCTGCATGGCCGCCTCGGCGGCGTGGCGCTCCGTGATGTCGGTGGCCGAGCCGATCAGCCCCAGGAAGCGCCCCCCGGATCCGGTCCGCGGGGCTCCGTTGGCCTGCACCCACCGGTACGCTCCATCCGCCTGCCGGATCCGGTAGTCGATCTGGAACGCCTTGCGGGAAGCGATGGCTCCCATTCCCGCGGCGCGCACCTTCGGCCTGTCCTCGGGGTGCAGGTCGTCGGCCCAGCCGCTGCCGAGGGTCTGTCCCAGCGTCCTCCCGGTGAAGTCGAGCCAGTGCTGGTTGACGTAGGTGCAGGCCCCTTCTGTGTCGGTCATCCACAGCATGATGGGCGCGGCGTCGGCCACGGCGCGCGACGGCTCCCCCGCCTCGGACGGCGCCTCGCCGATCCGCTCGCGGGTCATGTCGCTGACCAGGATGAAGACGCCGGACACCCCGCCCTGCGGACCCCGATCGGGGATGTAGCGCGAGAGCACGAACCTGTTCACGCCGTCGGGGAAGAAGACCCAGGACTGGTCCTCGACGTCCCGTCCTTCCAAGGCGCTCTCGAGGTGCGGCCGCACCTGGCAGAAAGCCTGCCGGCCCAGGATCTCCTCGATCCGGCGGCCGTTGATCGCGTCGCAGCGGAGGCTGAACCACCGCTCGTGCACCTTGTTGCAATAGCGGTAGCGGAGGTCGCGATCGGCGTAGGAGACCATGAAAGGGAGCGAGTCGAGGGCGTCGGGCAGGAGCGCCGGATTCCAGGAGGCTGTTTCTGACACCATCAGGAGGCCTTGCGGGAGAAAGCAGCGGGGCCGCCATCAACCAACCACATGCACGATAGGAATGTATCACGACCAATCGTCGCGTCGCAGATTCATACCGTGCTTCCCTTTGATCCAGGTTAGGACGATTCCCTATGGAGCAGGCGCGCCGCGCGGCGGCACGAAGACGGCGGTCGTCCGGGCGGGGCCGGGAAGAAACGGCGACGGCTCTCCGGTCTCCCAGGCCGCATGGCCGTCGGCGAAATGGGGCGACAGCGGATGGCCGCTCTGGCCGCACGGCATGTGGAAGTACCCCTCCTGCTCCAGACCCGGGGCGACGGCCATGCGCTGGGACGCGCCGGCCCCCGGAGACTGAAACCGGGGCATGTCGGAGTCCCCCGGCAGGGGCCGAGGGACCATCCCCAGCAGCCCCTCCAGCAGAGGGACGGCCAGGGCGATGGGGTGCAGGATCCGGGTGGTGTTGCGCTCTCCCCACGTGCGGCCGGAGAGGCCGGCCCCCGCGGGAGCCTGCTCGTCGAGCACGGCGTCGGCCGCCTCCAGGAGAAGCCCCTCCCAGCCGCCATGCCGGGGGTCGAGCAGGTTCGGCGGCCGGGATGAGACCAGCGCCCAGAGCGGCCCTTCGGTCTGGCCGGCGTCGTACAGATCGAAGCGAGGGTCGGCGGCGGCGCACGAGGCGGTGAGCGGCCCCAGAGCCAGGTCGGCCACCTGGCGCCGGAACGCGCGCACCATCCGGTATCCGACGGAGTCCACGGCGGCCCGTCCCCCCCACGACGCGGCGTGGCGCCGGAGCTCCGCCCGCTCCGGACGCCCCTCCAGCGCCCCGCCCGACAGCGTCTCCAGCAGCAGATCGCGCCACCTCTGCAGGAACAGCGCCCGGTCGTCGAGCTGGATGGCCAGCATCGCGGCGGGGGTGATCGGGGGGGTCAGCCGCCTCAGGGCGTCGCGGATCTGTCCCGCGCGCGCGCCGTCGTCGTACCCGCCGTCACCGATGAGGCCCAGCGCCTCCCCCTCCACCACCCGGGCATTGGCGGTCCACAGCAGCCCCGACGGCGGATCCACGATCCGCGGGTACTCCTCGGGAGCGACCCACCCATCCCATCCCTTTCCCTCCGACACCCATGGCCAGGGCCGCCGCGCCTCTTCGGGTCCCCGGAACCCGGACCGGCGAGGGATCGCTCCCACGATGGTCCAGCCGATGTGTCCGTCCCGGTCGGCCACCACCAGGTTCTGAGGAGGGACGCCGATCTCCGGCGCCAGGGCCATCGCCTCGGCCACCGAGCCGGCGGCCTCCAGCCGAAGCAGCCCGGCGTTGACGGCCCGCGGCTCGTGCGCCGTCCAGCGCAGGGCGCGGGGCCGGCCACGGTGGTCCTGGTCGATCACCGGCCCCCAGATCGTGCGACGGACCTCCAGGATCTCCTCGGCCCCTCCGTTCACCCGCAGCCTCTCGGCACGCTTCTCGAAAGCCAGCGGACCGCCGGGCCCCCGGTACCGGCCGGGATCGTCCGGATCGATCTCCACCTGCACCAGATCCAGCCAGTCGCCGTAGCTGTTGGTGTAGCCCCAGGCGATCCGCCCGTTGCTCCCCACCACCATCACCGGCGCTCCGGGGAGCGTGATCCCGGAGATGGAGAACGGCCCATCCCAGCCGGGGAGCGTCCTGATGGTCAGCCTGGCCCGGTACCAGACGTTGGGCACCATGAGCCGGAGGTGCATGTCGTTGGCCAGCAGCGCCGGGCCCCCGGTGAGGCTCCCCGCCACCGCCCAGTTGTTGCTCCCCTCCACGGGGCGCCACGGCTCCTCGGGGCTGCGGCGGCGCGCTGCCGCGCCAGGCCGGGCGGACGGCGACCTCAGGTCGACCACCTCGGAGCCGGGAGGGGGCGGCGGGGACAGGGGGCCCCCGGTGAGCGGCGCGTCCCACTCCGTGCCCGGCGGGGTCAGGAAGGCGGCGAGCGGCGCGGGGAGCAGATCGTGCATCACCCCCACCGACGACTCCCGGCCGCCGTCCTCGGTCGTGCAGCGCCAGGAACATCGCCAGCGTCACCAGCAGGCAGTCCTCGGTCCGCCACGCGGCGGGCTCGGCGCGCAGCAGGAGGTACTCGAAGGGCCTGCCCTCGAGCCCGGCCAGCCCCGCGTTGACCCCGGCGGCGTAGGCCTCCAGGATGGCGCGCTCGCCCCTGGGCGCGTCCTTCACGGCGCGGGCCGCCACCTGTCGGAACAGATGCTTGCGTGTCTGCCGGTCCCTGTCGAGAGCCGCCGCGCCGAACAGCTCGGCCAGCTCCCCGGCCGCCTCGCGCCGCAGGAGGTCCATCTGGAAGAACCGGTCCTGGGCATGAGCGAAGCCGGTGACACGCGCGGCATCCTCCCGCGTGGAGGCCTCGATGGAGGCGACGCCCAGCCGGTCGCGCGCCAGCGTGGCGGGGGCGGTGAGCCCCTCCAGGGCGATCTCACCCTCCAGGCGCGGGAGGCTGGCCCGGAGCAGGTGCCGCAGCCAGAGTCCCGCCGCCCCCGATGCCAGCAGGGTCAGCGCCAGCAGGACGGCGGCGGCTTTCAGCAGACGGCGGACGAAGAGGCGCACGGCCGGCCTTGATACCGCGCCCGCGCGGCGCCGTCAAGATCCCCTATTCTCCCGCCATGTCCCGCTAGTCGTCGAGCGTGAACCCGATCTTGATGGTCACCTGCCAGTGCTCGACACGGCCGTTCTCGATGTGCCCACGGGTGTCCACCACCTGAAGCCAGCGCATGTGGCGCACGGTCATGCCCGCCTTGGCCACGGCATTCTGCACCGCGTCCTCGATGCCGCTCTTGGACGATCCGGTCAGCTCGATCAGCTTGTAGACATGGTCTGCCATGGGCTCTCCTCTCAGTCTGCGTTCAGCACTTCGCGGATCACCCCCGCCGCGCGCCGCATCTCGTCGAGAGTGCCGATGGAGATGCGGGCGAACGTGTCCAGGGGCGGGAACGGGCGGCCGATCAGGACGCCGCGCCGCCGGCACGCCTGCCGGAAAGCGGCGGCGTCCCGGCGGACGTCCACCATCAGGAAGTTGGCGTGCGAGGGGACCGTGGCCAGCCCCGCCCCGGCCAGCGCGCGCTCGGTGAAGCGGCGCGCCTCCAGGTTGAGGCTCCGCTCGGCGCGCAGATGCCCGGGATCTCCCAGGGAGGCCAGGGCCGCGGCGGCGCCCGGCCCGTTGACCCCGCTGGGGAGCTTGCGGCGCGCCAGCTCGGCGACGATGGACGGGGAGGACACGGCGTAGCCGATCCGGAGCCCGGCCAGGCCGTAGGCCTTGGAGACCTCCCGGGCGTCCCTCATCGTGGCGGTGGGGTTGTTCGGGTTGCACACGTAGAGGAGCCCGGCGCCCCGCCCGCGCTCGGCCATGGCCGCGAGATCGGTCCTCAGGTCGCGATCGAGCGGCACCTCCACCACCGGCGCTCCCCACTGCGCGGCGAAGCCGGCGGGCGCCTCGAACGAGGGGACCGCCCGCACCAGGGGCCGCCCGGGGCCGGTGAAGGCCTGCACCGCCAGGCTCAGAATCTCGGTCGACCCGCAGGCGGCGAGCACCGCCTCGGGAGGAACGGCGTGCAGGGAGGCCAGTCGATCGCGCAGGTCGACCTCGGGCTGATCGGGGTAGCGGGAGAGGGAGGGGACGGCGGCCAGCAGGGCGTCCACCGCCGCGCGGCACGGGCCGCGCGGGTTCTCGTTGCTGTCGAGCCGCAGCAGGGCACCGCCCGAGGCGGTCTCCGCCGCCGCCGCGGCGGCGCCGGCCAGGGCCTCGCGGCCTCGAGCCGCCAGGAGCACCGACGCCAGGACCCCGGCGCCCCCTGCTCCCAGACGTCCGATGAACACCCGGCGTGACGCCATGTCGATCTCCCCGCGGGCGCCCTGCGGCACGGCCGCAGGCGGACGGCTCAGCGCAGATCCGAAGGAAGGCGCGGAGAGGACAGGAGCTCCGCGAAGACCCTCCAGGTCTCGGCCGCCGTGGCGCCGGGACCGGCGCGCCGGGCGACGTGGTCCCGCACCAGGTCGCGCCCCAGGTTGTAGTTGATGACGTAGGTCCGGTAGCGATCGATGAAGGTGACACGCTGTCGCGCGGCCGCGGGGGACATCAGCGCGTAGCGGGTGAGCCAGGCGGCGGCCTGCGAAGCGTCGATCGCGTTGTCCAGATACCGCCGCGCGGCCTCGTTGACGGCGTGGTCGAGCTCGCGCGACAGCTCCTGCACCCGGGCGTACTCGGAGACCCTGGCCGGATCGAGGCCCGCCCGGGGGAAGACCACCTCCCGGTCGAACGCTTCCCGCTCCGAGCCGGGGAAGGCGATCTCGATCCCCAGGTTCGCGCTCCCTTCGGCGATCAGGGACTGAGGGCTGAACAGCGGGTAGACCGTGAACTCCTTCCACCCCCGTCCTTTCACCAGGTGGTGCTCCAGCATCATGTTGTAGACGTGGTGGCCGGGGTATCCCTCGTGGCACGCCAGATCGAGGGCCCGATCGGCGAACACCGGCAGGCTCACGTTCACCTGGATGAGGCTCCGAAGGCCTCCCTGGTACCAGTTGTAGCCGCTCCACGGCTTGTCCTTGACGTACTCGATGATGAAGCTCTCTCCTTCGGGCAGCGCCACGCGCGCCGCGGTTCGCTCCCGGCAGGCGGCCACCGCGGTCTTGAAGACGTCGTCCAGCCTGGCCGGGGGGATGGCGAACCCCGAGCGCCAGTCGTGGTAGCGCTGGTGGACCGGCCCCTTGCCGGGCAGGAGCTCCTCCAGCCGGGCCAGCACCTGCTCCAGGCGGGCCTCGTCGATCCGGGGGGCGCGCGCGTCGTACAGCGCCTCCGATTCCTCGTCGAAGCCCATCCGGCGGCCGCCCAGCATCTCCACGCGCGCGGCCATCGATCGGAGCTGCTTGATCAGGAAGGTGCGGCGCAGGGCCTCCATGCCGTCGCCGGACGGATCCATCCCCTCCAGCCTGCCGGCCAGCCCGGCGGCCTCGCCGCGCAAGGCGGAAAGCGGCCTGCGCGCCCGCTCGGCCTCCTGCCTCCACTCCGGCGGCCCGTAATAGGCGTCGACGTAGTCCGGATCGTGGGCGCCGACGGCCAGGGCCAGCTTGACGTAGGAGACAGCCGCGGCATCCATCACATCCTCCCCCCCCGGGGCCGCCCCGGCGGCCAGCAGGCCGATCGCCGGCGCCGCGGCGGCCGCGGCCAGGAAACCCGCCGCCCTGGCTGCGGACCTGCGCCTCGATCCGCCCGCTTCCTCATGCATCCCCCGCCTCCCTTCCGGTCCTGGCCATGGCCGCCGATCACTCCGAGCCGAAGGGATGGTCCACGACCAGGAGCCATCGTCCGTCGGGCTGCCGTCTCAGCAGCTCGACGCTGCCGCTCTCCTTGACCGTGGACGATCCGCCGGGGCCCGGCCGCACCATCCGCCATCGAGCCCTGGCCACGGCCACGTCCCCCGTGGCCAGCGCGTAGACCGTCTCGGCGGTCATGGTGGGCCCCCCTTTGAGCAGCTCGCGCAGCTCCGCGCGGATGGCGTCGAGGCCCCGAACCGTCCGCCCCGGCTCGATCACCAGCACGGCGTCCGGCTCGTACATTCCCATGAGGGCCTCCAGGTCTCCCCGGTTGAACGCCTCGTTGAACACGGCGTGGGATTCCAGCGGATCGCGGATGATCGCGGCGGGCGGGGTCATCGGATCTCCTCGGACATGCAGAGACCCCCGCGCGCGTCACCGGCGTCGCGGGCCCGGACATCTTAACCTGGATGGGCGGCCACCGGCCAAGAAGACGCGTCAAGCCGGCTCGGCCTGCTTCTCCAAAATGGCCGCCATCTCTTTGATGCGCTTCAGGTCCGCCTTGCCCGTCCCGAGAGACGGGATCTCCTCCACGCGGTGGAACGACTCGCGCCGTGGGATCCACAGGGGCGTGAGTCCGGCCTGCGCCAGCCGGGAGCGGCACTCGGCCGGATCGAGCGAAACACTCGTGTGCAGCACCACCAGCCGCTCGCCGCGGGCGGCGTCCGGGACGGCGGCGGCCGCGCAGCGGGCGTCCTCCTCGGCCAGGAGCTTCTGGACGGCGTCCTCCACGGCCCCCAGGGGTACCATCTCTCCTCCGATCTTGGCGAAGCGCGACAGCCGATCGGTCAGCGTCAGGAAGCCGTCGCGGTCGAAGCGCGCGATGTCGCCGGTCACATACCAGCCGTCGCGCAGCACCTCGGCCGTCCTCTCCGGATCGTCCAGGTACCCTTTCATCACGTTGGCGCCGCGGATGAGCAGCAGCCCGCTCTCTCCCACCGGCACGTCGCGGAAGGTCTCGGGGTCCACCACCCGGGCGGCCACGCCGGGGAGAGGCTGGCCGATGGAGCCCGGCTTGTGCCCCACCTGCCGGCTCCCCTCCTCCTCCACGTCGGGAAGGCTCATCGCCGCGGCCGGCGACAGCTCGGTGGCGCCGTAGCCCTCCAGGGGCTCGATCCCGAACGTCTGCTTGAAGGCGGAGGCCAGGGACTCCCGCAGCTTCTCCGCCCCCACCACCACGTAGCGCAGCGAGGCGAGCTGTTCGGGGCGGCACTTGCGGATGTACCCGTGCAGGAAGGTCGGCGTGGCCAGGAGGAAGGTCACCCTGTGCGAGGCGCAGAGCCTCCCGACCATCCTGGCGTCGAGCGGGTTGACGTGATAGACGACCCCGAAGCCGTTGGTGAGCGGCAGCCACAGCGTGGCGGTGAAGCCGAAGGAATGAAAGAACGGCAGCACGCCGATCATCCGATCGTCGGGAGCGATGTCGAAGATCTGCTGCATGCCCTCCACGTTGGAGACGATGTTGTGGTGGGTGAGCATCACGCCCTTGGGCTCGGCGGTGCTCCCCGAGGAATAGATGATCGTGGCCAGGTCGTCCATCGAGGGGCGCGCCGTGAGGCGGCCGAGAGCGCGAGCCGGCAGCAGGGCGGCCGCTCCCCACCAGGCCAGTCGCGGCAGCCGGCCGATGGACTCCGCCAAGTCCTCCACCAGAATCACCCGCGCCCCGAACGACTCCGGCGCCAGGCCGGTCCTCTCCAGCAACGCCCGCGAGGTGATCACGGTGCGGATCCCCGCCCGGCGCGCGCACGATGCCAGCGCGGCCTCGCCCAGGGTGATGTTGAGGTTGATCGGCACACGCCCGGCCATCATCGCCGCCACGTTGGCCAGCGCCGCGGCGGCGCAGGGAGGGAGCGCGATGCCCAGGCGGGCCTCCTCGCGGCCCAGGGCCGTCCGCAGCGCCGAGGCCAGGGCGAGGCTGCCGGCCAGCGCGCGGCGGAAGCTCAGGTCGGCGCCCGCCGAGTCGGCGATGCAGGCGCGGCGGGGGAAGCGCCGCGCGGTGCGGATGAACCCGAGGTGCAGCGGGAGCTGGCGCCGCTTCCTCTCGGCAAACGCATCCGCCGACAGCTCCATGACCGCCTGGCGCACCTGCCAGGCCGGCGTGTCGGACGGCAGGGGCTGGCCGAAGGTCACGGTGACCGGGTAAGGGATCCGCCGCGGAACCTTCCAGAGGAACCGTCCTCCCTGGTAGGAGAAGATGCTCCCCCAGACACCGTCCAGGTGCACCGGGACGATGGGCGCCCCTGTCCCGCCGGCGATGGACTCGAACCCCCTCCTGAACGGGAGCAGGTTGCCGGTGCGCGAGATGCTCCCTTCGGCGAAGATGCAGACCGCCCGTCCCGCGAGCAGCGCCTCCTTCGCCGCCTCCAGCGACGCGGCCACCCCTTTGCGGCCGTCGGCCGGCGACACCGGGATGGCGCCCATCAGCTTCGCAAACGAGTGGATGCCGGGGGTCTCGTAGATCGGCCGGTACATCAGGAACCGGACGAAGCGCTGCGTGGAGGACCCGACAAGGAACGCGTCCACGAAGGAGATGTGGTTGCAGACCAGGAGGACCCCTCCGCGCCGAGGGACGTTCTCTCCGCCCCGCACGGTGATCCGGTACAGCGTATGGGTCAGCAGCCAGAGCAGCAGCCTCACCAGCACGTCGGGGAGCAGCTTCAGGATGTACAGCGTCGCCGCGATCGACAGCAGCCCGGTGGCGGCCACCACCAGCGCCGGATCCCACCCCAGCAGCCCGCCGGTGAGGGCGATCCAGCCGGCTCCGGCGATCACGCCGGTGAAGGCAAGAAAATTGGCTGCGGCGATGACCCGGCCCCGTTCCGCGGCCCCCGCCGTCTGCTGCAAGTACGCGTCGAGCGGGACGATGAAGAAGCCCGCCGAGAGTCCCAGCAGGGCGTGCGCGGCGCCTGTCAGAAGGAGGGACCCGTGGGTCAGCCCGAGGACCAGGGAGAAGACCCCCAGTCCGATCGATCCGAGCGGCACGAGCCCCAGCTCCACCCTGTCCCCGGAGAGCCGGCCGGCCACGAACGCCCCCAGCCCGATGCCGATCGAGACGCAGGCGTTGAGGGCGGTCACCCCCGCGTCCCCCAGCCCCATGAGGTCGCGGGCGTAGACCAGGACGTTGAGCTGGAAGGCCATCCCCAGGAACCAGAACCAGGCCACTCCCAGCACCGTCAGCAGCAGGGCGCGGCGTCCCTTCAGCGATCGGAAGTCGTCGATCACCTCGGCGGCCACGTTGAGGCGCAAGGGACGCTCCGCGCCGCAGGCCGGCACCCTCGGGACGCGCAAGGAGAGCCAGGCCCCCAGGCAGGCCAGGCCCGTCAGGCCCATCGGCGGCACGATCGACGACGAGCCGAGCCAGGCGGCCATCAGTCCGCCTCCCACCACTCCGGCGATGATGGCGGTGAAGGTGGCCATCTCCATCGTCCCGTTGGCGCGGCTGAGGTCTTTGTCCGGCACCAGCTCGGGGATGATCCCCAGGCGCGCCGGGGAGAAGAAGGCGCTCTGGGCGCCGAGCAGGAAGAGGACCGCCAGCATGAAGCGCGGATCCCCCGAGGCGATGGCCGGGACGGCCAGCGCCATCACCCCGATCTCGGCGCTCTTGGCCGCGACCACCACCGACCGCTTGCTGAACCGGTCGGCCAGCCATCCGGCGTGCGTGGAGAAGAGGAGGTAGGGCAGGACGAAGATGGCGCCGGCGCCGGCCACCAGGAGGTGCCGCGAGGAGGCCGCCGACTCCAGGGCGGCCAGCGACACGATGGCCCTGAAGGCGTTGTCGTTGAACGCGCCCAGGAACTGCGCCGCCAGGAGCGCCCGGAAACCGGGGCGCCCCATCAGGCCTCCCGTGGCTACGGGTAGATCCCCCGCATCATGGTCGTCTCGGCCACGCGTCCCACCGCCAGGATGTACGCGGCGGTGCGCATGTCCACTCGGTACTCCCTCGACCGGCGCAGCACTTCGTTGAAGGCGTGCACCATGATCCGCTCCAGGCGCTTGTTGACCTCGTCCTCGGTCCAGAAGAACGCCTGCAGCCCCTGCACCCACTCGAAGTACGACACGGTCACTCCGCCGGCGTTGGCCAGGATGTCGGGGAGCACCATGGTGCCGTTCTTGAAAAGGACGCGGTCGGCTCCGGGGGTGGTGGGACCGTTGGCGGCCTCGGCCACGATCCTGGCCTGCACCCTGTGCGCGTTGAGCTGCGTGATCTGGTTCTCCAGCGCCGCCGGGACCAGGATGTCGCACGGCAAGGCCAGCAGATCGTCGTTGGTGATCTTCGACGTGTCGCTCAGCCCGACGATCGTCCCCTTCTTCTTCTTGCGCTCCTCGGCGCGGGCCGGATCGATCCCCGCCGAGTTCAAGATCCCCCCGCGGGAATCGGACAGGGCGATGATCTTGGCCCCCATCTCGTGCAGCAGCCGGGCCGCGATGGAGCCGGCGTTGCCGAAACCCTGCACGGCCACCCTGGCCCCGCGCAGGTTGATCTTCTTCTCCTTGCACGCCTCGCGCACGACGTAGGCGCAGCCGCGCGCCGTGGCCTCGTTGCGTCCCAGCGATCCTCCCACCGCCAGCGGCTTGCCGGTCACCACACCGAGCGACGTGCACCCCGCGGTCATCGAGTAGGTGTCCATGATCCAGGCCATGGTCTGGGCGTTGGTGTAGACATCCGGGGCGGGGATGTCCTTTTCCGGACCGATGATGATGGAGATCTCCGACGTGAACCGGCGCGTCATCCGCTCCAGCTCGCCCAGCGACATCTCCTTGGGATTGCAGATGATGCCGCCCTTGGCGCCGCCGTAGGGGATCCCGACCGTGGCGCACTTCCAGGTCATCCACGCGGCCAGCGCCTTCACCTCGTCGAGCGTCACGCCGGGGTGGTAGCGGATCCCTCCCTTGGCCGGGCCGCGGGCGATGCTGTGCTGGACGCGAAACCCTTCATACACCCGGTAGGAACCGTCGTCCATGCGGGTGGGGATGGAGACGATGAGCTGACGCTTGGGGGTGATGAGGATCTCTCTCAGCCAGGGCTTGAGCTTCAGGTAGTGCGCCGCGTTGTCGAACTGCGCCTGGGCGATGTGGAACGGGTTGAGGTCCTCGACGGGAACGGGGCCCGTCGCGGGAGAAACGGGGACCGCCGGCTTGAGTCGCCGCGCAGGCATACGAGCCACCTTCCGAGCGTCGGGCTTGGCCATGAGAGCCTCCAGAATGTCAGCCGAGGGAGGCTCCATCCTGCCCCCGGTGCGCCGTAAAGTCAAGGAGCGGCGAGTGGTTGCGGCTCGTGGTAGAGTCGCGCCCGATGCCGCCGACCCCGTTCGATCCGGTCCTCTGGCTGGGCGCCGCGCTGCTCGCGGGAGCGGCCGGCGCATGGCTCGCCGGGGCGGTGAGGGCGCCCATGGCGGCCGGCGCCCTGGCCGCGGGGTGGTGCGCGGCCGTCCTGCCCGCCCCTCCTCACGACCCCTCGCTCGGCATCCGGTGGGTGATCGCGGCCCTGCTGGGGATGCTGCTCGGCGCGGAGATGGCTTCGGGGCGCTCTCTCCCGCGGGCGCTGCT
>DATEEA010000053.1:0-34184 GCA_035281445.1 Candidatus Polarisedimenticolia bacterium | reverse complement strand
CGCCGGACAGCCGCGCCGGCCCGCCGGTCCCGTGCTCAACATCGCCGAGCTCAAGGAGATGAGCATCGCCGAGATGACCAAGATCGCCAAGGACCTCGACGTCCCGGGCGCCACCGGCATGCGCAAGCAGGAGCTGATCTTCGCCATCCTGCAGGCCCAGACCGAGAAGAGCGGGCTCATCTTCTCCGAAGGGGTGCTGGAGTGCCTTCCGGACGGCTTCGGCTTCCTGCGGGCCCCCGAGTACAACTATCTGCCCGGGCCCGACGACATCTACGTCTCGCCTTCGCAGATCCGGAAGTTCGACCTGCGCACCGGGGACACCGTGTCGGGGCAGGTCCGCCCCCCCAAGGAAGGGGAGCGCTACTTCGCCCTCATCAAGGTCGAGGCGGTCAACTTCGAGCACCCCGACGTCGCCCGCGACAAGATCTTCTTCGACAACCTCACGCCGCTCTACCCTCAGGAGCGGATCAAGCTGGAGACCGATCAGCTCAACGTCTCGGCGCGGATCATGGACCTGCTGACCCCGGTGGGGAAGGGACAGCGCGGGCTGATCGTGGCCGCGCCGCGCACCGGCAAGACGATGCTGCTGCAGACGCTGGCCAACAGCATCACCCACAACCACCCGGAGGTGGTGCTGATCGTGCTGCTCATCGACGAGCGGCCCGAGGAGGTCACCGACATGGAGCGCTCGGTCAAGGGGGAGGTCATCTCCTCCACCTTCGACGAGCCGGCCACCCGCCACGTGCAGGTGGCCGAGATGGTCATCGAGAAGGCCAAGCGGCTGGTCGAGCACAAGAAGGACGTGGTGATCCTGCTGGACAGCATCACCCGCCTGGCCCGTGCCTACAACACCATCGTGCCCCCCTCGGGCAAGGTGCTGTCGGGGGGCGTGGACGCCAACGCCCTGCAGCGGCCCAAGCGCTTCTTCGGCGCGGCGCGCAACATCGAGGAGGGGGGAAGCCTGACCATCATGGCCTCCGCTCTCATCGACACCGGCAGCCGCATGGACGACGTGATCTTCGAGGAGTTCAAGGGGACCGGCAACATGGAGATCCACCTGGATCGCAAGCTGGCCGATCGCCGCGTCTTCCCCTCCATCGAGATCCAGCGTTCGGGAACACGCAAGGAGGAGCTGCTGTTGTCCAAGAAGGAGCTGGACCGCACCTGGGTGCTGCGCAAGGTCCTCAACCAGCTCTCCCCTCCCGAGGCCATGGAGCTGCTCATCGAGCGGCTCTCCAAGACCAAGGACAACAAGGAGTTCCTGGAGTCCATGAGCGAGTCGCTGGCCTGACGCCGGCGCCATCTGTTACAATTCAGGGTTTCCCGAGGAGGCCCGTCGTCATGAAGTCCGGAATCCACCCCGAGTACCAGGAGGTCACCGTGCACTGCGCCTGCGGCGAGCAGTGGACCACCCGCTCGACCCGCAAGGAGCTCCGCCTGGAGATCTGCTCCAAGTGCCACCCGTTCTTCACCGGCAAGCAGAAGCTCATCGACACCGCGGGCCGGGTGGAGAAGTTCAACCGCAAGTACAAGCGCAAGGGTGAGCCGGCGGCGGCCAGGTAAGGCCCGTGCTGGAGAAACTGGAGGCACTCGAGAGACGGTACGAGGAGCTCGGTCGCCTCATCGCCGATCCGGCCGTCCTGGCCGATCCACCCGCCTACAGAACCCACGTGCGCGCGTTCTCCGATCTGGAGGAGATCGTGTCGGTGTTCCGCGACTACCGGCGCGCGCTCAAGGAGCTGGAAGAGGCCCGCGAGATGGTGCGCGCCGGGGCCGGAGGGGACGCCTCGCTGCTGGAGATGGCCCGCGACGAGCAGGCCAGCCTCGATCGGCGCCGGTCCGAGCTGGAGGCGCGCCTCAAGGTGCTGCTCGTCCCCAAGGACCCCAACGACGACAAGAGCGTCATCCTGGAAGTGAGGGCGGGGACCGGTGGCGACGAGGCGGCGTTGTTCGCGGCCGAGATCTTCCGCATGTACGCCCGCTACGCCGAGAAGCGAGGGTGGCGCGTGGAGGTCCTGGACATGAGCCGTTCGGAGGCCGGGGGGCTCAAGGAGGTCATCGCCGCCGTCGAAGGCAAGGGGGCCTACAGCCGCCTCAAGTACGAGAGCGGCGTCCACCGCGTGCAGCGGGTCCCGGTCACCGAATCGGCGGGCCGCATCCACACGTCGGCCGTCACCGTGGCGGTGCTCCCCGAGGCGGAGGAGGTGGAGGTGAAGGTGGACGACAAGGACATTCGCATCGACCGCTTCTGCTCCTCTGGTCCCGGCGGCCAGTCGGTCAACACCACCTACTCCGCGGTCCGGCTCACCCACATCCCCACGGGCCTGGTGGTGTCGTGCCAGGACGAGAAGTCCCAGCACAAGAACCTGGCCAAGGCCATGCGCGTGCTCCGCTCCCGCCTGTACGACATCGCCCGCCAGGAGCAGGACAAGGAGCGCGCGGCCACACGCCGCGAGATGGTGGGGACGGGGGACCGCAGCGAGAAGATCCGGACCTACAACTTCCCCCAGGGACGCGTCTCGGACCACCGCATCAAGCTCACCCTCCACCAGGTGCAGGACTTCATGGAGGGGGAGATGGACGAGATGCTGGAAGCCCTCGCCACCCACTACCAGGCCGAGAGACTCAAGGAAGAGATCAAGGTCTGATGCCCGACCGCCCCCTGGCCGCGCTCCTGGCCGAGGCCGAGGCGCGGCTGGCGTCGCGCGGCGTGGAGGGGGGCCGCCTCGACGCCGAGGTCCTCCTGGCGCGGGCCCTGGGAGAGGATCGGGGGCGGCTGCTGCTCCGCATCGCCTCCGGGGATCGGGGAGGGGTGCCTCAGGGCGCGGCGGCGGCCTTCGAGGACATGATCGCCCGGCGCGAGAGACGAGAGCCGGTCGCCTACATCCTCGGGCGCAGGGAGTTCTGGTCGCTCGACCTCGAGGTGGGCCCCGGCGTCCTGATCCCCCGGCCCGAGACCGAGGTCGCCGTGCAGGCCGCCCTGGAGATGCTCCCGGGCTCCGGCCCGGCCGTCGCCCTGGACGTGGGGACCGGGTCGGGCGCCATCGCCCTGGCCCTGGCCTCGGAGAGGCCCGAGCTGCTGGTGGTCGCCGCCGATCTCTCCCCCCTGGCGCTGCGCACGGCCCGGCGCAACGCGGCCCGGCTCGGCCTGAGCGGGCGGGTGGCCACGGCCCGCATGGACCTGACCGCGGGGATCCTCCCGGCGGCACGGCGCGCCGGACGCCTCGATCTCATCGTCTCCAATCCTCCCTACGTCGCCCTGTCCGAGGCGAGCTCGCTCCCCCCCGAGGTCGCCGGCCACGAGCCGCCCGAAGCCCTGTTCGGAGGCCCCGGCGGGCTGGAGACGACCCTCCGGCTGGCGGCAGGGGCGGCTGAGGCGCTGGCACCGGGCGGGGGGCTGGTGATGGAGTCGGACGCCTCGCGCGCCGGGGCCCTGGTGCGCCACCTGATGGAGGAGGGGCTGTGGCAGGATGTGCGCGTGAAGGCGGACCTCGCGGGGCTCCCCCGCGTGGTGACGGCTCGCCGCGCGGGAGGTGGCCGGTGATCGGAGTGGACCAGGCGCTGGACCAGGTGGCGCGGGCGGCCCGCGGGGCGGGGACCCTCGGGGTGGAGACGGTCCCGCTGTCCGAGGCCGCCGGCAGGGTCCTGCGCCAGGAGGTCGCGGCCGACCGGGACATGCCTCCGTTCACACGCTCGGCCATGGACGGCTACGCCGTGCGCGCGGCCGACACGGCCCGGGCACCGGTGAGGCTGGAGGTGGTGGAGGCGATCCCCGCAGGGACCGGCCCGAGCCGCGCGGTGGGACCGGGGCAGGCGAGCCGCATCATGACCGGGGCGCCGCTGCCGGAGGGGGCCGACGCCGTCCAGATGGTGGAGAAGACGTCGTCCGCCTCCCCGGGTGAGGTCACCGTCCTGGAGCCGGTCGTGGCCGGAGACCACGTGCGGCTGAAGGGAGAAGACCTGCGTCAGGGAGAGGTCCTCCTGAGGTCGGGCGCCTTCCTGGGGCCCGCAGCCATCGCTCTTCTGGCCTCCGCCGGGCGCTCCACGGTCGCCGTCTCCCGGCGCGCCCGGGTGGCCATCGTCCCCACGGGAGACGAGCTGGTGCCGGTGGAGGCCGAGCCCGGACCGGCCCAGATACGCGAGAGCAACGGCCACGCCCTGGCCGCTCTCGTGTCGGAGTCGGGAGGGGAGCCGCTCAGGCACGCGGCGCTCCCCGACAGCCTGCCGGAGCTGACCGAGGGTCTGCGCCGCGCCCTGGCGGGCGCCGATCTGCTGCTGGTCTCGGGAGGGGTCTCCATGGGGGACTACGATCTGGTCGGCGAGGCGCTGCGGGGGGCGGGCTGCTCGAGCCTGTTCACCCGCGTGGCCATCCAGCCGGGCAAGCCGCTCTACTTCGGTAACACCGGCGCGCCGGCGCCGCGGCTCGTCTTCGGGCTCCCCGGCAACCCCGTCTCCACGGTGGTGGATTTCCTGGTCTTCGTCCGGCCAGCACTGCGGCTGCTGTCGGGAGCCGCCGGCTGGCGCGACGAGACCTTCCCGGCGCGGCTCGCGGCGCCGATCGACCGCCGGCCCGGCAGGCGTGCCTATCTGCCCGCCGTGCGGAGGGTGGAAGGAGAGGCGCTCCAGGTCGAGCTGCTGGCGTCGCGAGGCTCGGCGGACATGGTCTCGCTCTGCCGCGCCGACTGCCTGGTCATCATCCCCGAGGACGCCTCCCGGCTGGAGGCCGGCGCCGCCGTCAGGGCGCTTCCCCTGGTCTGGCCCGGGCGGTCCGCCACCGCTCCACCTCCTGGCGCGCGGTGACCAGGGTGATGTAGAGGAAGCCGCTGCCGAACAGCGTCAGGAAGGGGAGCGCGGCCCATCGCCCCTCCCGCGCCGCGCCCGCGATCGCCGCGGCGAACCAGAGAGCGAAGGCTCCCTCCAGCAGCACCAGGGCGGATCGAGGGCCCGCGTAGCGCGCCCGGCCGGGGCCGGCCGGTCCCCGCTTGGGGGTCCGGTGGAACGACGACGTGCGGCCGGACAGGGCCTCGATCACCGCGGCGCCGTTGTTCAGGCACAGGCCGATCCCGATGGCCATCAGCGCCGGCAGCGCGGCCAGCCCCCGGGCCCAGTCGCGCCGGACCTCCCGCTGGGCCACCACGCAGAACAGGGCGAACGAGCCGGTCCCCAGGGCGAACAGCGGCAGGTCCAGCGCCAGGTAGCTGAGGGGGTCGTCCTGCCTTCCCTTCAGCGCCGGCACGATGAGCACCGCCAGGAGCGCCAGCAGCAGGTAGGCGGCGTTGTTGGTGAGATGGGCGGCGGCCTCGAGCTTGACGCCCGGAGGGAGCTTCGCCGCCAGGATGCGGGGCAGCAGCTTCACCGCCGTCTGGATGGAGCCCTTGGCCCAGCGCCGCTGCTGGGACCGCAGCCCGTTCATCTCCGAGGGAAGCTCGGCGGGGACGGCCACCTCGGCCAGGTAGTCGAAGCGCCAGCCGGCCAACTGCGCCCGGTAGGACAGATCGAGATCCTCGGTCAGCGTGTCGGCCTGCCAGCCCCCCGCCTGCTCGATGCAGGCGCGGCGGAACACGCCGGCGGTCCCGTTGAAGTTCAGGAAACGGCCGGCCGCCCTCCGCGCGCCGTGCTCCACCACGAAGTGCCCGTCCAGCAGCAGGGCCTGCGCCCGGGTCAGGAGCGAGTCGTCCCTGTTGAGATGCGCCCAGCGGGCCTGCACCATGCCCAGGTCGGAGGAGGAAGGCTCCAGGAAGGCCGGGACGCAGCGCAGCAGGAAGTCCGGCGGAGGGACGAAGTCGGCGTCGAAGACGGCGATCAGATCGCCGCGCGCCTGCCTCAGTCCGCCGGCCAGGGCGCCGGCCTTGAAGCCGTCGCGCCGCGGCCGGGTCAGGTGATGGATGTCGTGGCCGAGGGCGCGGTAGGATGCGGCCAGCCCGGCCGCCTTGTCGCGTGTCTCGTCGGTGGAGTCGTCCAGGATCTGGATCTCCAGGAGCCCTCGCGGGTAGGAGAGAGCGCAGGCGGCCGCCACCAGCCGCTCCACCACGCACGACTCGTTGTAGATGGGAAGCTGCACCGTGACCGGCGGCCAGGCGGCGGCGCTCGGCGCCTGACCGGCCCGGCCGAGGCGCGGCCGGCGCAGGTAGGTCGCCACCAGCGACAGGCGGTGCAGCCCGTAGAGCGCCAGGAGCGACAGGACCGCGAAGTAGGCCCCCTGCAAGGAGACCTCGCCCCATGTCATCGCCCGGCCGCTCCCTCGCCCTGGCGGCCGCGCTGTCGGCCGCGGGCTACGCGGCGCTGGCGGCGGCCGGGGACCTGCGTGCCAGCCTCGGCCTCTATCTCGGGGTCCACGCGCTCCTCTTCGCGGCGTACGCCGCGGCCAGCCGGCTCGTCCTGAAGGCCCCCCGGGGGACGCTGCCGGGATTCGCTCCGGTGGCCGCGGCGGCCATCGCCTTCCGGCTGATCCTGATCCCCTCCCCGCCGTCGCTGTCCGATGACATCCACCGGTACGTGTGGGAAGGGAGGCTGCAGCTCATGGGAATCAATCCATACCGGCTCGCGCCGTCGGATCCGGCGCTGGCGGAGCTGCGCGACGGCGCGTACGAAGGAGTCAACTACAAGGACCTGCCGGCCATCTACCCGCCCGTGGCCCAGTGGGCCTTCGCGCTGGGGGCGCTGCTGGGAGCGGGCGTGCGAAGCATGAAGGTCGTGGTCCTCGCGGCCGACGCCGGCCTGATGCTCGCCCTTGCGCGGCTCCTGCGGGCCCGAGGGATGGAGCCCGCGCGCGTCGTCCTCTACGCGTGGAATCCGCTCGCCGTCGTGGAGACCGCGCACAGCGGCCACTACGACCCGCTGGCGCTCAGCTTCCTTGTGGCGGCGACGGTCGGCATTATAAGGGAACGTCCGATCGTGTCAACGACGTGGCTCTCACTCTCGGCGATGTCCAAGCTGGCTCCGGCCGCGCTGGTGCCGTTGTTCTTCCACCGGCGCAGGCCGGCCGCCCTGGCCGTGCTCCCGCTGGCCGCGCTGATCTGCTACCTGCCGTACGCCGGCGCCGGGTGGGGGCTGCTCCGCTCGACCGTGGAGTACGCCGAGCGGTGGCGGGCCAACGACTCGCTGTTCGGCCTGCTGGCTTCCGGGATCGAGCTTTCGGGTGTCTCCGCCCCCGCCAAGGCCTGGGCCGATCGCCGCGGGTGGGACAGCCTCTACACCCAGCCGCACATGCTGGCGCGGGGGGCGGCGGGGCTCCTGCTGGCCGGCTGGATGGCCTGGCTGGTGCGCCGGCGGCTGCACGGCGACGTCGGCCTGGAGCGGGCGGTGGCCCTGTTCACGTGGGGGGCCATCCTGCTGTCCCCGACGGTCCACCCCTGGTACCTTCTCTGGGCCGTCGCCTGGCTCCCCGCCGTCCCCTCCCATGCCTGGATGGCGCTGTCCGGCCTGTTCCCGCTGGCCTACCTCGGCGAGACGTGGACCCGCTGGGCGATCTACCTCCCCTTCTACGCGCTGCTCCTGGCGGGGTTCATGCGGGGAGGCCGATCGCGCGTGTGATAGAGTTGGCCCGATGAGCGTGAGCGCGGGGACGCAGCGGGCGCCGGCGGGCGGCCGGCCCCCGGTGGTGGAGCGCCTCGTCCGGAGGGCGGCGGCGCGTCCGCGCAGCATCGTCTTCGCCGAGTCCGGCGACCTCAGGGTGCTGGAGGCCGCATCCCGGGTGGCGCGCGAGGCGTTCGCGCGGGTGGTCTTGATCGGGATCCGGGACACCGTGCTCCGGCGGGCCGGCGAGGCGGGTCTCGACGCGGAGGGGATCGCGCTCTGCGCCTTCGAGGACCCCGCCACGTCGGGCAGGCTGGAGCGCCTCACCGCCCTCTATCACGAAAGGACCCGGGCCAAAGGCGTGACCCGCCAGGAGGCGGCGGCCGAGGCGCGCGACCCGCTGGTGTATGCCGATCTCATGGTGGCCTCCGGGGCCGCCGACGGCAGCGTGGCCGGCGCCGCCCACACCACCTCGCGCAGGATGTCATCGGCGCTGCGCTGCATCGGCCCGGCCGAAGGGACGCGGACGGTGTCGTCGTTCTTCCTGATGGTCCTGCCCCACGGCGGCCTGGGGGAGGACGGCGCCCTGCTGTTCGCGGATTGCGGCATGGTCATCGATCCCACCGCCGAGCAGGCCGCGGAGATCGCCCTCCAGTCGGCGGCCAGCGCCCGGCTCTTGCTGGAGTGCGAGCCGAGGGTGGCGCTGCTGTCGTTCTCCACCCACGGCAGCGCCAGCCACCCGGGCGCCGTCAAGATGGCGCGCGCCGCCGAGACGGCGAGGTCGCGAGCCCCCGGCCTCATCGTGGACGGCGAGCTGCAGGCCGACGCCGCCCTGGTCCCCTCGGTGGCCTCGTCCAAGGCGCCGGGGAGCCCCGTGGCGGGGCGCGCCAACGTCCTGGTGTTCCCCGACCTGGCGTCGGGCAACATCGCCTACAAGCTGATCGAGCGGATGGCCGGGGCGGTGGCCCTGGGCCCGATCACCCAGGGGCTGGCCAGGCCCGCCAACGATCTCTCCCGCGGCTGCAGCGCCGACGACGTGGTGCACGTGGCGGCCCTCACGGCGGTGCAGGCCCTGGCGGGAACGGAGCGCGGGCTCTGATGCGTGCTGGGTTCCGGCGATGACTCTCCGAATCAGGCACAAGGTGATCCTGCCGGCCCTGGCCATCATCGTGGTGCTGCTCGCTCCGGCCGCCTACTCCATCTATTCCATCTACCAGATCAACTTCCAGACGCGGCAGCTCAGCGGCATCGCCTTCCCCGGCACGCTGGCCGCCGCCAGGATGAGGCGCCATCTGGAGGACATGAAGCTGTACGTCCAGCTCGCCCCCACCAGCGCCGAGCCGGAGGCCTGGCAGGACTGGCTGATGAAGTTCAGCCAGTACAAGCTCCAGTTCGAGGAGGAGCTGGAGACGCTCAAGGCCCGCGAGCCATCGCCCGACCAGGCCCACTTCAAGACGGCCGAGGCGATGACCCGCCTCTACGCCGCCTTCCTCCGCCGCGAGTCCCCCGAGGAGATGGATGCCGCGGTGGAGGAGGTTGACGCCCGGCTGGACAGGCTCGAAGAGCACTACGCCTCCCGCGTGGAGAGGCGCATCAAGGAGGTGGCGCGGATCGGGAACATCGCCGCCCAGTTCACGCTCTACGCCCTGGTGGCCGGTCTGCTGGTGTCGGTGGTGGTGTGGGTGGCCATCCTGCTGAGCCTCAGCCGTCCGCTGCGGGAGCTGGTGGCGGGGACCGAACGGGTGGCCGAGGGGCGCTTCGGCGAGCCGATCCCGGTGCTGGCCCAGGACGAGCTGGGGACGCTCTCGGACGCCTTCAACCGGATGGCCGCCAGCCTCAGCGAGCTGGAGAGGATGAAGGCCGAGTTCGTGGCCACCGCGTCGCACGAGCTGAAGACCCCGCTGACCTGCATCAAGGGGTTCGCGTCGCTGCTGCGGTCGGGCTCGCGCGGCCCGCTCACCGAGGCCCAGCGCTCGACGCTGCTCCAGGTGGAGGAGCAGGTGGATCAGATGAGCGGCTTCGTGACCCAGCTCCTGGACCTGTCGCGGCTCAAGGCCGGGCGGGTGGCCATGAACATGCGCTGGCTCCCCGCCGAGGCGTTCTTCGGATCGGTGGCCCGGGGGTTCGAGGGGGTGGCCGATCGCAAGGGGATCCGCTACGAGATGCGCCTGGCCGACGACCTGCCCGCGAGGATCTACGCCGATCCGGACAGGCTGCGCGAGGTCGTGTACAACCTCCTGGCCAACGCCTTCAAGTTCACCGAGCGTGCCGGCGAGGTGACGTTCGAGGCCGCCGCCGACGGCGAATGGGTGAGGGCGGCCGTGTCCGACACCGGCCCCGGCATCCCGCAGGAGGATCTGCCGTTCATCTTCGAGAAGTACTATCGGGGGGCGGAGTCCGACGGCGGCCGCGGCAACGAGGGCGCCGGGCTGGGACTGGCCATCTCCCGCGGGATCGTGGAGAAGCACGGAGGCCGCATCTGGGTCGAGAACCGCAGGAACCGCGGGAGCCGCTTCGTCTTCCGGATCCCGGCGGGCGGCCCTCACGCTCAGCCGCAACGAACGCAGACCGAGAATCTCAGTCTCAAGGAGACCTGACCATGCCCCTGCCGCCCCAAGCCCGCCGCCGAGCGCTGCTCGCGGCGCTGCTCTGCCTGCCGCTGCTGGCCGGATGCCCCGGCCGGCTGACGCGCCCCGAGCCGCGCGCCGAGCCCCCCGTCAAGCCGCCTCCCGCCGTGGAGCAGGAGATGCCCCCGCCGGCGCCGCCCCCGATCCGCAGCGAGGCGGAGCTGGCCATGGACGCGGCGGCGAAGGCCGAGGCGCGAGGGGACGCCGCCACGGCGGCCGACCTCTACGCCCGCGCCGCGCGCGCCTCGCTGGAGGCGGGCCGAAGGGGAGACGCCCTGTTCAGCCTGGCGCAGCTCCACCTGGACCCGGCCGGTCCGGTGCGCGACCTGCCCCAGGCGCGCGAGGCGCTGCAGCGCCTGGTGGAGTCGGCCCCCGCGCACTCCAGGGTCCGCGAGTCCCGTGCCATGCTGGCGCTGCTCGACGAGCTGGACGAGGCGCGCGGGGCGGCGGCCGGGCTCAGGACCGAGGCGGAGACGCTGCGGGGCGACGCCGCGGCGCTCAGGATCGAGCTGGACAAGAAGGATCAGGAGCTCAAGAGCATCAAGCAGGTGCTGATGCAGAAGAAGCCCTGACGGCGTCAGGCGCCCGCTTCCTCGCGGAAATCGGCCGGGGAGATGCCGTGCTTCTTGAGCAGGTAATAGAACTCGCTGCGGTGCTTGCCGGCCTCGCGCGCCGCCATGGTGGCGTTGCCCCGGTTGCGGCGCAGCACGCCGATCAGGTAGCGGCGCTCGAAGTCGCGCCGCGCTTCGTTGAGAGTCGGGGTCTGATCCCTGGCGCCGTCCGCCGCCAGGAGCGCTCCGGCCTGCGGGGCCGGGCGTGACGGCATGTCTCCTCCCACCGCCACCAGCGCCTCCTCCCTGACCAGGACGGGCGGCTCCGCCGGCCGCGCGGCGAACAGCGAGACGGCGCTGCGGTCGTCCAGAAGGATGTCTCCCACGTCGATCAACTCACCCGAAGCGAGGATGAGGGACTGCTTGACCTTGTTCTCCAGCTCCCTGATGTTGCCGGGCCACGAGTAGTTCAGGAGCGTGTCCATGGCGGCGCGCGAGAACCCGGTGACGTTCTTGCCGGTCTGCGCCCGCTCCCGCTCCAGGAAGTGCACCGCCAGCGGGAGGATGTCTCCCCGCCGCTCGCGCAGAGGGGGGACGGTGATGGGCATGACGCAGATCCGGTAGTAGAGGTCTTCCCTGAACTGGCCGGCCTTCACCATCGAGAGAAGGTCGCGGTTGGTGGCGGCCACGATGCGCACGTCCACCTTGCGCTGGATGTTGTCTCCCACGCGCTTGATCTCCCCCTCCTGGATGGCGCGCAGGAGCTTTACCTGGTGCTCGGGGGTGATCTCGCTGACCTCGTCGAGGAACAGCGTGCTCCCCGAGGCCTCCTCGAACAGCCCCTTGCGGTCGGCGGTGGCTCCGGTGAACGCCCCCTTGACGTGCCCGAACAGCTCGCTCTCGAACAGCTCGCGGGGGATGGCCCCGCAGTTCACCGGGACGAACGGTCCGGCCGCACGCTGGCTGCGCCGGTGGACGACCCGCGCCAGGACCTCCTTGCCGGTGCCGCTCTCCCCGAGCAGGACCACGGGGAAGTCGGTGGCGGCCACCGCGTTGACCCTGGCCATGACCTCGTTGATGGCCGGCTCGTCGCCGAACACGTACTCCCTGTCGCGCTGCACGAGCTGCTCGCGCAGCTTGCTGTTCTCCACCATGAGCTGCTCGCGCTCAAGCGCGCGGCTGATGCGCATGAGCAGGTCCTGGGTGTTGTAGGGCTTGGCGATGTAGTCGTAGGCCCCCTCGCGGATCATCCCCAGCGCCTCGTCCACGGTGCCGTGGGCGGTCAGGATGACAACGGGCAGGTACGGGTACCGGCGCGAGCAGGCCTCGAAAAGCTGCTGGCCGGTCATGCCGGGCATCTTGAGATCGGTCAGGACGAGGTTGACGTGCTGCTTGCCGAGCCTCTCCAGGGCCTGCTCCCCCGAGTCGGCCAGGACGATGTGGTACCCCTCGTCGGCCAGAATGTCGCCCAGGATGGAGCGCAGATCCTTGTCGTCGTCGACGATCAGGATGGACTTGTGGGAGGGGGCTGACATCGTTGGCAGTCTAAGTCTCCCCACATGGACTGTCAAACAAACCCATACAGATCATCCGGGTTTCCCGGACGGGTTTTCCCTGGTCCAGGGAACACTTCTCAAAAAGTGCCTCTGGACGGGCATTTTGAAGGGGTATCTGGCGGGGTGGGTTGGCCCGGGCATTGCAATAGGGAAGAACGAAATCTTGAGCTAGGCGTGATGGCTTTGTAGCAAGTTTCGGTTCGAAGCTCGGAGTTCCTTCCAGCAGCAGCGGGGCAGCCGGGGAGGAAAGCCGGAACGAGGATTGAAGCTCGCTACCGCCATCACGCCTCGAAGTTCCAAAAGATCCGGAGCCGCCGCCCAACCTCAACCCTCAACCCGCAGACGAGGGAAAGTGGCGCTGGATCGGCCGGAAACGGCCGGTCCTCAAACAACAATCCCACCGCACCGACTGGTGGCTCCGGGATATCGAGAGGGGGTCCTCACGGACCCCCTCTTCGGTTTTCAAGGGGCCTGGATCCGGGCCGGAAAGAGCCGGCGGAAATTGGAGGCCGTTGCGGCGGCCAGCTCCTCGAAGGACTCCCCTCTCAGCGTTGCGAGGAACCGGGCCACGTCGGCCACCCGGGCCGGCTCGTTGCGGCGTCCCCGCACAGGCTCGGGGGCCAGGTAAGGGGCGTCGGTCTCCACCAGCAGCCTGTCCAGGGGGACCGCCCGCGCGGCCTGCCGGATCGGCTCGGCGTTGCGGAAGGTCACGATCCCCGAGAAAGACACGTGGAAGCCCAGCTCCAGGCAGACCCGGGCGAACGGCTCGTCCTCCGAGAAGCAGTGGAGCATCCCCCCCACCTCTCCCGCGCGCTCCCCGGCCAGGATGCCGGCCACATCCTCCCGTGCCTCGCGGCAGTGCACCACCAGAGGCAGGCCCGCCTCGCGGGCGACCGTCACCTGCTCGCGCAGCGCGCGCCGCTGGGCGTCCGGTGGTGAGAAGCGGTAGTGGAAATCGAGGCCGACTTCCCCGATGGCCACCACCTCGGGATGCTCCTCGACGAAGCGCGCCAACCGGGCGGCGGAGCTCCCGTCCCACGAGGAGGCCTGATGAGGATGGATCCCCGCGGCGGCCCTGACGCCGGCGCCGGCGTGCCGCCGGGCCAGCAGGGCGTGGGCCTCCAGGTCGTCCCAGGAGGTGGCGCAGGTCAGCACCTCGCGCACCCCCGCGTCCCAGGCGCGCCGCAGCGTCTCGGGCAGATCGCCGGCGAAGGGGGCCATCGCCAGGTGGGCGTGCGCGTCCGCCAGCATGGCCCGCTTCGCCCGGCTCAGCGCACCACGGCGCCGGCCGGGACGTCCGACTCGAAGGTGGCCACGATCGGGGTGCCCTCGACGTCGGCGGCCAGGATCATCCCCTGCGACTCCACGCCGCGCATGCGGCGCGGGGCCAGGTTCGCCACCAGGATGATCGCCTTGCCCACGAGCGCCTCGGGAGGGTACCTCAGAGCGACGCCGGCCAGCACCGTGCGCCTCTCCGCGCCGATGTCGACCACGAGCTTCAGGAGCTTGTCGGCGCCGGCCACCTTCTCCGCTTCCAGCACCTTGCCGACCCGCAGCTGGACCTTCATGAAATCGTCGATGGTGATCGTGCCGGCAGGCGCCGCTGGGGCGTCCTGCCGGGACGGAGAGGGGGTCGGGGGCTGTTCCATCCTGGTCTCCTTGGTCGTGGAAGGCGCCGGCGCGGCGGCCGCGAAGTAGGCCCCCTTGTCGACGCGCGGAAAGAGCGCTTCGCCGCGGCTCACGCGCCCGCCGGCGCGAAGCCGTCCCCACTCGAGGGACTCCATCCCCTCGTCGGAGGGCCCTCCGGCGCAGCCGAGCCGCGACCAGATGGCCGCAGCCGCGCCCGGCATGGCGGGCCAGAGCGCCACCGCGGCGATCCTCATCGCCTCGGCGGCGTCGTACAGGACCGTGTCCAGCCGCGCGGCCGCTCCGGGGGAAGGATCCCGGGCCAGCTTCCACGGCTCGTTGGCCACGATGAAGCGGTTGGCCGCGCCCACCAGCTCCCACACGGCGGCCAGCCCTTCGTGGAACCGGTAGTCGCCGAAGGCCTTCCGCCACGCTCCGGCCGCCTTGCGGGCGGCGGGCTCCAGGGGCTCCCCGGCCAGGGCTCCTCGCGCGTCCGGCGAAGGGGCCGGGACGGCTCCTGCACGGTAGTCTTCGATCATCTTGAGCAGGCGAGACAGCAGATTGCCCAAGTCGTTGGCCAGGTCGTTGTTGACACGGTCGACCAGCGCCTCCTCCGAGTACTGCGCGTCCTGCCCGAAGGCCATCTCGCGCAGCAGGAAGTAGCGCAGCGCGTCAGGCCCGAAGTCGTCCAGCAGCGGGAGCGGGTCCACGATGTTCCCCGAGGTCTTGGACATCTTCTGGTCCGATCGCAGCCACCAGCCGTGCGCGAAGACCATCCTGGGGAGCTCCAGTCCGGCCGACATCAGGAACGCTGGCCAGTAGACGGCGTGGAAGCGGAGGATGTCCTTGCCCACCAGGTGGAGATCGGCAGGCCAGAAGGCGTCGTACAGCGGGGCGCCGGGCCCTCCCAGCGCGGTGGCGTAGTTGGACAGCGCGTCGAACCAGACGTAGAAGACATGGCGCGGATCGTCCGGCAGGGGGATCCCCCAGCGGAACGCGGTGCGGGAGATGGAGAGATCCTTCAGCCCCATCTCCACGAAGCGCTTCACCTCGTTGAGGCGATGCTCCGGCCGGACGAAGGAGGGGTGCTTGGCGTAGTGCTCAAGAAGCGGCTGCTGGTAGCGAGACAGCCGGAAGAAGTACGACTCCTCCCGCACCTTCTCCACGGGGTGGCCCTGCTCGGGGCAGCGTCCGTCGACGATCTGGCTCTCCGGGTAGAACGACTCGCAGCCGGTGCAGTACATCCCTTCGTAGGCGTCGAGGTAGACGTCGCCCCTGCTCCGGATCCTCTCGAAGAGCGCGGCCACGCCCTGCCGGTGCCTGGACTCGGTGGTGCGGATGAAGTCATCGTGGGTGATCCCCAGCCGCCGCCAGAGGTCGTGGTACCGGGCCACCACCCGATCGGCCAGCTCCAGGGGCTTCAGACCCTGCTTTGCCGCCGCGCGCTCGATCTTCTGGCCGTGCTCGTCGGTGCCGGTCAGGAAGCGCACCTGCCCGCCCGCCATCCGGCGGAAGCGGGCGATGGTGTCGGCCACGACGGTGGTGTAGGCGTGGCCGATGTGCGGGACATCGTTGACGTAGTAGATCGGCGTGGTGAGGTAGAAGCGTCCGCCGGTCACGCGCCCCCCCGGTAGGAGCTGATCGCGGCGGCCTGGACGTCCTTGAGCGGCACGCCGCGGCGGGAGGCCAGGCGCCGGCAGTCCTCGTACTCGGGCTGCGCCTGCATCACGCGGCCGTCGAGAGAGGCGACCTTGACGCGCACCCTGCCGAACGGGGTGGCCACCGTCGCCGTGCGGCGGGCCAGCTCCAGCCGGCCGCAGGCGCGGTAGCGCACCCCGAGAGTCGTGGTCTCCTCGAAGAGGACCCTGGACAGCTCGCTCAGCCTGGCCGGAGGGGCGATGACCGTCACCAGGACCCCGGGACGATCCTTCTTCATCTGCACCGGCGTGTGGAAGACCTCCAGGGCCCCGGCGGCGAAGAGCCGCTCCATGGCGTGGCCGTAGATCTGCGGGTTCATGTCGTCGATGGTGCTCTCCAGGACCAGCACCTCCCCGGCCCCGCCGCCGCTGCCCGGCCACGGGCCTCCCACCAGCGCGCGCAGGATGTTGGGTATCTCCTGGTCGTCGAGCCGGCCGGCGCCGTGCCCGATGCGCTCGATGACCATGGCCGGGGGAGGTCCGAAGGAGTGCGCCAGGGTGGAGACGATCGCCGCTCCGGTGGGAGTCACCCTCTCCATGGGTGGTCCGGCGGAATAGATCGGCGCGCCGCGCAGCAGCGCGGCGGTGGCCGGGGCCGGCACGGGGAGGGTGCCGTGCTCCATGGCCACCGTCCCGCTCCCCACGTTCAGTGGCGAGCAGATCAACCGCCCTCCGCCGAGGATCCCCAGGGCCTGGAGCCCGATCGCCGAGCCGACCACGTCCACGATGGCGTCCACGGCGCCCACCTCGTGAAGGTGGACGCGCTCCACGGGGATGCGGTGCACCCCGGCCTCCGCCTCGATCAGGCGGCGGAAGACGGCCAGCGACGCCTCCTTCACCGCCGGGTCGAGACCGGCGCGGGCCAGGATCCCCCGGATCTCGCGCCATCCTCTGTGCGGCTGCCGCCGGGGCGCGGTCACCGTCACGCCGAGGGCGCCGATGTGCCGCCGCGTCACCGGGCGCGCCGTGACCCGGAAGCCGGTCAGCGGCAGCGCCGAGAGGCTGCCCACCAGCGCCTTCCTGTCGACTCCGGCGTCGATCAGCGCGCCCAGCAGCATGTCTCCGCTGAGCCCGCTCGCCGCGTCGAGATAGAGGATCCGCATGCCGCGTCCGCCGTGTGCAAATATCGCGCGTTCAATGAGTTAAGAGCGAGGATGTTACGACGGGCCCGGCGGAGTGTCAAGGTCGGGACCGCTTTGACACCCGTCCCGGGCGAGGGTAACATCGCGCGCCGTGCCGTCACCCACCCCCAGCCGTCCCCAGCGCGGCCACCGCGGCCCTCCCGCCACCAACGCCGCCGGCGATTACGTCCCCGCCGTGGAGGTCACCCGCGGCCCCATCGTGGAGTCGGTGCACGCGGCCGCCTGCGCCGTGGCCGGGCCGGACGGCGCGCTGAAGGCCAGGCTGGGGAGCGTCGAGCACCCTGTCTTCCTGCGATCTTCGGCCAAGCCGTTCCAGGCGATGGCGGTCGTCGAGAGCGGCGCCATCTCGCGGTTCGGGCTGACCCCGCCCGAGCTGGCGGTGATCGCCGGATCGCACAGCAGCGAACCCGAGCACCTCGAGGCGGTGCGGTCCATCCTGGGAAAGATCGGGCTTGATGCCTCGGCGCTGCAGTGCGGCACCCACACCCCCTTCAGCCGCCGCGTGGCCGAGGCCTACCGCCGCGAAGGCCGGCCCTTCACGCCGCTGGAGCACAACTGTTCCGGCAAGCACGCCGGCATGCTGGCCGCGGCGCTGGCCCTGGGCGCCGGCCCGGCGTCGTACCTCGATCTCTCGCACCCGGTGCAGCAGCGCGTGGTGGGCCTGCTGGCCGACATCACCGGACGGATGCGCGACCGGATCGTGACGGCGGTGGACGGCTGCGGCGCCCCCACCCTGGGAGTGTCCCTGGCGGAGGCGGCGCGGGCGTTCGCCCGGCTGCTGGCGCCATCGGCCCTCGCGCCCCGCCACGCGGAGGCCGCGATGCAGGTGTCCGAGGCGATGCAGGCGCACCCGTCCCTGGTGGCCGGGCAGGGGATGCTGGACACCGAGCTGACGGCCATGCCGGGACGCCGCCTCATCGCCAAGCGGGGGGCCGAAGGGGTGCAGTGCGCGGCGTTCATCGCCGAAGGGGCCGCCCACGGGCTGGCCGCCAAGATCGCCGACGGCGACAACGGCCGGGCCCGGGTGGCGCTGGCCGTGGAGGCCCTGATCCAGTGCGGCGCCATCTCCCGATCCGAGGCGGCGCACCTGAGCGAGGTCTCCCAGCTCTCCATCACCAACAACAGCGGCCGCGAGGTGGGGATGGCGCGCGCGGCGTTCACGCTCGTCCGGACGTGACGCGGGGGGCGGGCGAGCCCGCCGTCTCCGCCCGGGGGCTCTCCTTCACTTACCGGATGGGCGCAGGCGCCGCGCTGGACGGGGTGAACCTCGATCTCCCGCGGGGGAGCTGGGGGCTGCTGCTGGGGGCGACGGGCGCCGGCAAGACCACGCTCGTCCGCACGCTCAACCGCACCATACCGCGGTTTCACCGAGGCCGGCTGGAAGGGTCGCTGCACGTGATGGGAGAGCCCACGTCCGGCGCCGGGGTGGCCGAGATGGCCGCTCGCGTGGGCGTGGTCTTCCAGGACTTCGAGAACCAGCTCCTGTCCACAAGCTGCCTGCTGGAGGTGGCCTTCGCGCTGGAGAGCCGGCAGGTCCCCTCGGCGGAGATCGCGCCTCGGGCCTCGGCCCTTCTCGGAAGCGTCGGTCTGGATGGATTCGAGCAGCGCGATCCGGCCACCCTCTCCGGCGGAGAGCGGCAGCGGCTGGTGATCGCCGCGGTGCTGGCGCTGGAGGCGCCGCTTCTGGTGCTGGACGAGCCGGCCAGCGACCTGGATCCGTCGGCGCGCGAGGCGATCTACCGGCTGGCCGGCTCCGCGCCGGGCCGGACGGTGCTCCTGGTGGAGCACGACCTGGAAGGGGTGCCCTGCGAGGGGCCGGGCTTCCTCCTGTCGGACGGCAGGGTGGCCTCCTCCTGGCCGAGCGTTCCTGCCGCGGGGATGGTGGAGCTGAGCCCGGCCCTGGAGGCGGCCGGGGTCCGTCCGCCGCCTTGCGCCGCCCTGGCCGCGAGGCTTCAGGAGGCCTGGCCCGGCAGGCTGCCGCGTCCTCTCCCTCTCGATCCGGAGGGGATGGCGGCGGCGCTGCGGTCGGCGGGCTGGCGGCTGCAGGAGGCCCCGGCGCCGGTGTCCCCTGCGCGTGGAGCGGCCGTGTCACGGTGCGAGGAGCTGACCCACGCCTACCCGGGGGCGTCCGGTGGCCGGCCCGCGCTCGACGCGGTGGATCTGGAGATCCTCGAGGGGCGCGTCACCGCCATCGTCGGGGCGAACGGGTCGGGCAAGACCACCCTGGCCCGGCACCTGGCCGGTCTGCTCGGACCGTCGTCCGGGCGCGTGCTGCACCGCGGCGAGGAGGTCTCGCGCATCCCGCCGCCGCAGCGCGCGGCGCGGATCGGCTTCGTCTTCCAGAACCCCGACCACCAGATCTTCGCCGCGACGGCCGGGCAGGAGGCCGCCTTCGGCCCCCTGAACCTGGGCGCCGCGCCGGCCGAAGCCCGCCGGCGGTGCGACGCGGCGCTGGAGGCGGTGGGGCTGCTGGAGAAGGCCGACTGCGACCCCTTCGTTCTCACCAAGGGGGAACGGCAGCGTCTGGCGGTGGCATCGGTGCTGGCCTGCGAGCCCTCGATGCTGGTGCTCGACGAGCCGACCACGGGCCTCGACCTGCGCGAGCAGAGGCGGATGATGCGGCTGCTGCGCGATCTGGCCGCGGCGGGGCGCACGATCGTCATGGTCACGCACGCGCTGTGGCTGCTGGACGAGGCGGACCGCGTGGTGGTCCTGGCGCGCGGCCGGGTGGCCGCGGAAGGGGGGCCGGCCGAGGTGCTGGCGGGGAGCGCTCTGGAGCGGTCCGGACTGCGCCGTCCCGATCTGGCTCTGTTCGCCTCCGGCTGGGGAGCGCTCCCACGGCCTCTCGACGCCTGGGCCGGCGCGCTGCGCCCCCCGGAGGCCGGAGCCGGCCCGTGACCGGGGCCGGGGGACTGTACGCGCCGTCCGGCTCGTTCCTGCACCGCCTGAACCCCTCGGGCAAGGTGGTCGCGCTCGGTCTCTGGTTCACGGCGGTGCTGGCGGCCTCCAGCCTCGGCGGCCTGGCCGCGCTGGCGGCGATCCCGCTGGGGGCGGCGGCGGCCGCAGGCCTGACCGGCGTGGTCCGCCGCTTCGGGCGCTTCGCCGCCGTCCTGTTCGTCGTGTCGGTGGCCCTTTGGGGGCTGCTCTCCCGCGACGAGGCCGGGATGGCCAAGGGGGCGGTGGTGGGCGCACGGCTGGCCATCATGCTCGTGCTCGGGCTGCTCTTCCTGGCCAGCACGCGGGTGGAGGAGATGACCGAAGGGCTGCGGCGGCTCGGCGTCCCCTATACGGCAGCCTTCGCCCTGACCCTGTCCTTCCGGCTCCTGCCGGTGTTCCTCTCCGCGGCCGGAGCCATCACCGAGGCGCAGGAGGCCCGCGGTCTGCAGTTGCGCGGCGGTCCGCTGCACACGCGGCTGGGACGCTATGTCCCGCTGCTGGTCCCGCTGGTGCTGGCCGGCCTGCGCTCGGCCACCACTCTTGCGCCGGCGCTGGAGTCCAGGGGGCTGGGGATGAAGCCGGGGCGCACGAGCCTGCTGGAGAGCCGCTGGCGGGGCGCCGACGGGCTCTCCTGCGCCTTCGCGCTGGCCGCCGCCGCGGCGGCGCTGTGGAGCTGAGGCCGGCCCCCCCTGTGCTAAGGTTTCCGTCAGAGGCCGCGGCGGCCGCGGCGCGGGAATAAACGGCTCGCCGGGGCCCGTTGCTGCGGACATGGTGGCCATGGCGGAGATCAGGCCTGGGATCCGGGGCACGTTCGAGCAGTTGGCCCGCTCGCACATGCGACCGCTGTACACCATGGCCGTCCGGCTCACCCACAATCCCCAGGAGGCCGAGGACCTGGTGCAGGAGACGCTCCTGCGCGCCTACCGCTTCTTCGACAAGTACGAGCAGGGCTCCAACTTCAAGGCCTGGCTCTTCAAGATCCTCAAGAACTCCTTCATCAACCGCTACCGGAAAGGGCAGCAGCAGCCCGAGACGGTGGACTTCGGCGCGATCGAGGACGGACTGGAGAGTCTCGTGGACGTGAGCGCCCAGGGAGGACAGCCTCCATCCCCCGACCCGGAAAAGAGCTTCTTCGACGGGGTGGTGGACAGCGAGATCGAGGACGCCCTGGCCGGGCTGCCGCCGGAGTACCGGATGGTCTTCCTGATGGCCGTGCAGGAGGAGATGTCGTACAAGGAGATCGCGGCGGCGCTGTCCATCCCCATCGGCACGGTGATGTCGCGCCTGCACCGCGCCCGGCGTCTGATGCAGGCAAGGCTTCTGGAATACGCGCGGCGCCGGGGACTGGTCGACCCCACCGCCGAGCCGTCCCGGCCTCCCGACGTGGTGGACATCGGCCGGTTCAGGAGAAAGGGGAGGCCTTCGTCATGAACGAGCGCGACCGCTGCCGCGAGACCAGGGAACTGCTGGCTGCGTTCCACGACGACGAGCTTCCGTGCGAGCTCAGCCGCGCGGTGCAGACCCACATCGATCGGTGCGGCGGATGCCGCGGCTTCTCCGAGATGGAGCGGTCGTTCACCGCCGTCATGCGGTCCCGGCTCGGGACCCTGGAGGCTCCCCAGGGCATGTACGACCGGATCGCGCCCCTGCTGGGGGGCCCGGAAGGCCCGGGGGGCCCGGCGGGCTGGTCGTGGCTCAGGCGCTCCACCCTCGGACTGGCCGCCGTGGCCGCGTCGCTGCTGGTGGCCGCCCCCGCGCTGAGGGTCTACGCGCCGGCGACCTACGGAAGCGTGGCGCGGTGGGTGGCCGGCGAAGGGCGCCTCTCGGGGGTCCTGGTGTGCGTGGAATGCGACCAGGAAGGGGTCTCGCTCGACGCCCAGCGCCGCTGCCACGCGCCCGGCCACCAGACGGGGGTCCGGTGCCCGGGCAAGGTGCGGTGGCACCTGGTGGCCAACGAGACGACTCTTCCGGTGATGCGGGACCGGGATCGGCGCGGCGAGCACGTCGTGCTCGAGGGGCGCCTGCTGAGCGACATCCGCTACGTCGACGCCCGCGCCATCCGCCCCGGTGGCGGTACCTGATCGCGCCATTCGCCTTGCCCGGCGCCGGATGCCGGGCCTATAATGTTTTCGTGGCTGAAACCCTCCTGGAGATCACGGACGGGAACTTCGAGTCGGAAGTCGCCCGATCCTCCACCCCTGTCCTGCTCGACTTCTCGGCCGAATGGTGCAGCCCCTGCAAGAAGCTGGCCCCCATCGTCGCCGACCTGGCGCGGCAGTACGCCGGCCGGCTGAAAGTCGGCCACGTGGACGTGGAGACGAACCCGGCCTCGGCGGCCCGGTTCGGTGTGATGGCGGTCCCCACCTTCATCTTCTTCAAGGACGGGCGCCCCGCCGAGACGATCGCGGGCGCGCCGTCGAGGCGCGAGTTGGAGCAGGCGATCCTCAAGGTGATCTCCTGATGCCGCCGGCTGCGGTTCTGGCCACGGCGGTGCTGATGGCCACGGCGCCCGCGGCGGCCCCCGCGCCCCCGGACGCGCTGCCCCGGGGCCCCGTCGAGGTGATGGCGCTGGACGGCTCGCTCGCCGACCTGGTCTCCCTGGCGGCGCCCGCGGGGGAGGGCGGGCCGCGCGCCGTGCTGCTGGTGTTCTGGGGCACCTGGTGCCAGCCCTGCATCCGGGAGATTCCGGTGCTGAAGGAGCTGGTGCGGCATCACGGGCCGGCCGGGCTCAAGGTGATCGGCGTGGGACTGGAGCTGCAAGGAGACACCCTGGAGCGCCTCTCCGCCGCCGTGTCGCGGCACGGCATCGACTACCCGGTCTACTTCGATCACCAGGGCAAGGCCCGCGAGGCGTTCGGAGTGACCGCGCTGCCGGCGGCGGCCCTCGTGGACGGCGATGGCCGGGTGCGCTGGAGCGGGCCCGCGCTGCCTCGCGACATCAACCTCAGGATCCAGTCGGCGCTGCGGCCGGGCGAGGACCGTGACGGCAAGTGATCTTCCGGCGCCCGAGCGCGCCATCCTCGTCGGCGTCGTGCTGCCCCACATGCATCGCGACGAAGGGGAGGATCACCTCGACGAGCTGGCCCGCCTGACGGAGACGGCGGGGGGGCTGGTGGTCGACCGTCTCCTGCAGGACAAGGATCGCCTCGACGCCGCCTACTTCGTGGGCCGGGGAAAGGCCGAGGAGATCGCCGCCCACGCCCGGGGACGCCGTGCCGATCTGATCATCTTCGACGACGACCTCTCTCCGGCGCAGATCCGAAACCTGGAGAAGCTGATAGGGGCCAGGGTCATCGACCGGTCCGGCCTGATCCTGGACATCTTCGCCCGCCGGGCGCGCACGCGCGAGGCGCGCACCCAGGTGGAGCTGGCGCAGCTCAACTACCTGCTCCCCAGGCTGGCCCGGCGATGGACCCACTTGTCCAGGCAGGCCGGCGGCATCGGCGGCCGCGGCATCGGCGAGACCCAGATCGAGATCGATCGGCGGATCATCCGGCGCAGGATCGCCCGGCTGGAAACGGATCTGGGCCGCATCGAGAAGGAGCGCTCGCTGCGGCGCACCGGACGCCGGGGCGTGGTGAAGTGCGCGCTCATCGGCTACACCAACTCCGGCAAGAGCACCCTGCTCAACGCGCTGGCCAAGGCCGGAGCGTTCGTGGAGGACCGGCTCTTCGCCACCCTGGATCCCCTGGTGCGCCGGGTCGAGCTCGGCCGGGGCCGGGATGTCCTGCTCATCGACACCGTCGGGTTCATCCGGAAGCTGCCGCATCACCTGGTGGCTTCCTTCCGCAGCACCCTGGAGGAGGCGGCCGGCGCGGACCTGCTGCTGCACGTGGTGGACATCAGCCACCCCAAGTACGAGGAGCAGATCGAGGTGACCGAGCAGGCGCTGGGCGGGTCGGAGCTCTCCGGCAAGCCGATCCTCACGGTGTTCAACAAGATGGACCGGGTCCACGAGCCCGGGATCCTGGACCGCGCCCGCAGGCTGCATCCCGGGGCCGTGGTGATGGCCGCGGCCCTCGGCGAGGGGCTGGAGGAGCTGAAGGCCCGGCTGCGCGAGATCCTGGAGCAGGACCTGGTGGAAAGGAGCATCCGGCTCTCCAGCAGCGACGCCGAGGGCATTTCCCGCGTCTACCTGCAGACGCAGGTGCTGGACGCCCGGTACGACAACGGTTATGTTGACCTCACCTTCAGGGCGAGCCGGGCGCGGGCGCAGGCCCTCGCCCGCATGGCGCCGCGGCTCCAGCGGCAGGGCGCGGAGGACGCGGGCGCCGAGGAGACAGGCGCATGAAGCGGATCCGGCTGGGGCTCGTGTTCGGAGGCCGCTCCGTCGAGCACGACGTGTCGCTCGTCTCGGCCAGGGCCGTCCTGGATCACCTCGATCCCGGCCGCTATGACGTCGTCCCGATAGGCGTCACGCGCGACGGCCGGTGGCTGACCAGCGGGGACGCCCGGGGCCTGCTCACCGACGGGTTCGGGAGGGCCCAGTCCATCCCCGCCGTCCTGACCGGCGATCCATCCATCCAGGGGCTGGTCCCGCTGGGCGACGGCGCCGCACCGGTCTGCCTCGACGTGGTCTTCCCCCTGGTGCACGGCACAGGAGGGGAGGACGGGTCGCTCCAGGGGCTCCTGGAGCTGGCCGGGCTGCCGTACGTCGGCTCGGGGGTCCTGGGCTCCAGCCTGGGGATGGACAAGGCGGCGATGAAGGTGATGTTCGGCGCCGCCGGGCTTCCCTGCGCTCCGCACGTCGCCGTGACCCGGCGCCGCATCGAGGCCGACCCGCGCGGCATCCTGCGCGAGGTGGAGGCGTCCTTCGGCTTTCCCTGCTTCGTGAAGCCGAGCAACGGCGGCTCCAGCGTCGGCGTGTCCAAGGTCAAGGCGCCCGGGGCCCTGGCGCCCGCCCTGCAGGCCGCCGCGGCCTACGACCGCCGCGTCATCGTGGAGCAGGCCGTCGAGGGGCAGGAGGTGGAGTGCGCCGTGCTCGGCAACGACGAGCCGGAGGCCTCGGTGGTGGGGGAGATCGTCCCCTGCAACGAGTTCTACGACTACAGCGCCAAGTACCTTCAGGAGGGGAGCGAGCTGATCGTCCCCGCGCGCCTGACGGCCGCCCAGACCGAGCGGGTGCGCGGCCTGGCTCTGGAGGCGTTCAAGGTGCTGGATCTGGCCGGCATGGCGCGCGTGGACTTCTTCGTGCGCCGGCCGGACGGGGAGATCCTCCTCAACGAGGTGAACACCATCCCGGGCTTCACCCCCATCAGCATGTATCCCAAGCTGTGGGAAGCCAGCGGCGTGGGGTTCGCGCAGCTCGTGGACCGGCTGGTGAGGCTGGCCATCGAGCGGCACGAAGAGAGGCTGGCCTTGAAGAAGGAATTCGCTCCCGGGCGCGAGGCGCCCGGAGCGGGTTGACGGCCGGCCATGCTCGACTCGAACGTGCTGGTGCTCAACCGGCTCTTCCAGGCGATCCAGGTCACCTCCGTGCGCAAGGCGTTCTGCCTGCTGTACAAGGGGCAGGTCAAGGCGGTGGAGCCGGACTACTCGACCTACTCCTGGGAGAACTGGTGCGACGTCCCGGTGCAGCCGCACGACGACGCCATCATGACCCCCGGCATGCGCATCAAGATCCCCAGGGTCATCCTGCTGCTGCACTATGACGCGCTGCCGCGGCACGAGGTCCGCTTCACGCGCAAGAACATCTATTTCCGCGACCGCAACCGCTGCCAGTACTGCGGCACGCGATACTCCACCCGCGAGCTGAACCTGGATCACGTGATCCCCCTCTCCAGGGGGGGCAAGTCGACCTGGGACAACGTGGTCTGCTGCTGCCTGGAGTGCAACGCGCGCAAGGGCAACAACCTCCCGTCGGAGGTCGGCATGACGCTCCTGAAGCCGCCTGCCAAGCCGCGCTGGCATCCGCTGGTCAAGGTGTCGTTTTCGGGCGCCCAGTACGACGTGTGGCGCAATTTCCTCGACATCGCCTACTGGAACGTCGAGCTGGACTGACCCATGCCCTCCCGCTACGACGATCGCCCGCAGTACCGCGTCTCCTTCGGCGGGGCCATGACCCCGGCCGTCAAGACGCTGATCCTCATCAACGTGGCCGTCTACGTCCTGGAGCTCTTCATCAAGGGGATCGGAGGAGACGAGCCTCATGACCTCTGGCAGAGTCTCTTCGCGCTCAACCCGGTGGAGGTCTTCCAGCGCTTCAGGGTATGGCAGCTCGTCACCTACATGTTCATGCACTCGATCAACGGCCTGTTCCACATCCTGTTCAACATGCTGGTGCTGTGGATGTTCGGGTCGGAGATCGAGCGGGTCTGGGGCGCGCGCCGGTTCGCCCGCTACTACCTGATCACCGGCGTGGGGGCGGGGATCGTGAACTGCGCGTTCGTGATGCAGTCCAGGACGGTCGGGGCCAGCGGCGCCATCTTCGGCCTGATCGTGGCCTACGCCATGCTGTTCCCGACGCGGACCATCCTCTTCTGGGGGATCTTCCCCATGACCGCGCGGCAGTTCGCGCTGCTCATCGGGGCCATCGAGCTGATCACCCTGGGGGCCTTCTCCCCCGACGGAGTGGCCCGCTTCGCGCACCTGGGAGGGGCCCTGACCGGCTACATCCTGATGAGAGGCTTCTGGGATCCCAGGTCGCTGATCGCCGACATCCGGTGGCGGATCCGGCGCCGGCGCTTCCGCACCATCTCCAAGCGGGGAGAAGGCGGCCGGGACCGGTCCTACCCCTTCCACTGATCCGGGGCCGGGGCTCCGCTAGTCGCAGACCCAGTCGGCGGTCTGCTGCGCGATCTGCTGCGGAGAGATCCCGGTCAGGTTCGCCGAGGAGAGGTCCACCACCGTCTGGCTCCAGGCGGACGTGAAGGGGTCCTGCACTCCGACCACCAGTTGGCAGGCCGAGAGCTGCCAGGCCGCCGCCCTCCCGCAGGCCATGACCACGCCGTGCTCGGGCGCCGCCGCCGGGTTCGACGGGCAGGGGTAGGCCGACGCCTTGTTGTTGGCGTTCTTGGTGGGGATCCCCGGATCGTCGATCCCCCCCGCGTCGGGGTCGAAGTAGGGGGTGAGCCGCTTGCCTGCGGGCTCGAAGGGCTGCTGCCGCAGGCTGCGCACCGCTCCGGAGGAGGGGTCGAAGCTCTGCAGGTAGACCGGACCGCCCAGGCCGCTCCCCCACCACAGGACGTGCGCGGTCTGGGTGTAGTCCACCAGCAGGCGAGGCTCCACGTCGCTGGTGGTGTTGGAGGTCAGGGTCCCGTGCAGCACCCAGCCCGACGCGTGCCGGCGGGTGATGGCCAGCTCGAAGTCGGAACCGTCGTGGCGGCTCCAGACCACCACCGCCTGACCGTCCGGCGAGAGGGCCACGGCCGGCCCCAGGTCCATGACCGTGTCGTACGAGGAAGGGATCGTGTCGGTGAGGAGCTGCCCCGCCGTGGTCTCCTCCACCAGGCGGACACCCTGGACGGACGGGTTGGCCGGATCGTAGACGATGTCGACCGTGAAGCGGCTGCCGCTCGCGGGATCCACCACCGGCGAAACCGCCTCGAACACGCCGGTGGCTAGCAGGAGCAGGCTGATGGCGATGGCGACGCCGGCCGGGGCGTTCGAGCGATGGGTGTTCATGTCGACTCTCCCCGCTACTGTGGAAAGCGCAGCGCGATGATCTTGCTCACGTCAAAGGTGCAAAGAAAGTCTCTCAGGAACGGGAGATGGGGATAGAGCTCCTGGAGCCTGTAGAAGTAGTGGTCCCGCATCTGCTCGTCGCCCTTCAGGTAGTTGATCTCGCCCAGCAGGTAGAAACAGTTCTTCACGATCTCCTTGTAGCCTTCCGCCTCGGCGATCTCCAGGGCCCTGAGGCCGTAGCGCTCCGCCTCGTCCAGCCGGCGAAGCTGCATGTAGCCGAAGCTGAGATCGTGCGAGCACTCGCAGATGCACTTCTTGCTGCCCAGCTCGGTGACCAGATCGAGCGCCTCGCGGACGCTGGCGATCCCCTGGTCGTAATCCCCCTTCAGGAGCATGCAGTAGCCGATGTTGTCCTTGAGGATGGCCACGGAGAACTTGTTGAGGACCTTTTCCTTGAGGCGCAGCGCGAGCGCCTTCCTGTACTGCACCAGGGCCTTGTCCAGGTGGCACTGCACCAGGTGGATGTTGCCGATCAGGTTGTGGCAGCGGGCCATCCAGTTGGCGTCTCCCAGCGCCCGGCTGCGCTCGAACGCCCTCTGGGCGTAGGAGAACGCCTTCTGGTACTTCCCCTGCCGCCGGAGGCTGATGGAGAGGTTGTAGGAGGCGGCGCAGATGGTCTCGTCGTCGGTGCTGCGAAGGATGATCTCGCGCAGCCCGCGGGACGCGGCCTCGTAGTCACCGAGGTCGATGAGGCAGGCGGAGATGCTGGCGGTGGCCTTGTTGGTGCGCTCGGCGTGGCCCTGGGCCCGGGCGAGGTCGAAGGCTTCCCGGAAGCCGGCGAGAGCTTCGTGGATGTTCCCTTCCTTGAGAAGGGAATACCCCCTCGCCATCGCGCGGGAGAAGGGGTCGTTGGCCGGCCTGCGAGCGTGGCCCATGGGCTCGGCCCGGGGCTCTACCTTTTGCGTCGAGCCTTCCGGGACTGTCTCCCGATGAACTTGATGAAGTGCCTGACCTCGTCCTGTGCCGCCGGCGGCAGGTTGCGAAACATCGTCAGCAACTCCGCCTCCCCGCCGGACAGCTCGCCCTGCGGCGGCTCATGGAAGAACTCGCCCACGTTCATCTCGAAGATCTTGAGGATCTTGAAGAGCGTCTCGAGGCTGACCTTGTACTCGCCGGTCTCCATCCGGCACAGGTCGGACTGCTGCACCCCCACCCGGGAGGCCAACTCGGCCTGGGTGAGGTTCCTGTCCTTCCTGAGCTGCCTGATCCTGCGGCCGACCAGGGGAAGCTGCTGGCGCCTGACCGGGAGGCCATCGAAGCTCATGAGGTTCCCGTTCCTCCCAATGTCCGCTCCGCCGGGTTCGCCCTGTGACGCCTGGTCGTCAAGGAGCGGAAAATCCACCCGTTACGCTTTATGCTGCATCGGCAAAAAGTTCTTGACAAGCATGCCGCGCGACCATAGACTCTGACTCGTCTACCGATAGCATTGGCGTACGGGGGGAGCCTTTCAATCTGCCGTCTGCCCGATTCGGTGGCTCGACGACCTTGGCCGGACAATACCCCCATCCGCCATGACTGTCAAGGAGAAAAGAGGACCCAAAGCCATTGTCGCAACATGAGTTCCGGCTCCGGTTCCCCTGCCAGGGAGTCCATTTCGCAGATGTGAGGTTCGCCCGCGAATGAGCCGACGCGTCGAGAAAGACTCCTGTCTTGGTCGCTACCTTTCGGAGATAGGCGAGTACTCCATCCTCACCAAGGAACAGGAGATGGAGATCGCCCGCACGGCGGAACAGTGCGGCAGCAAGGACACCCTCAACCGCCTGGTGGAGTCCAATCTCTCCTTCGTCGTCAAGATCGCCAATGAATACCGCAATCTGGGACTTCCGTTCGAGGACCTGCTCAACGAAGGGAACATCGGCCTGATCGAGGCCGCCCAGCGCTACGACCATAACAAAGGGACCAAGTTCATCACCTACGCCATCTGGTGGGTGCGCAAGTCCATCTTGAAGGCCCTGTCGGAGCAATCGAATCTGGTCAGGGTGCCCACCTACCAGATGAAGAAGGTCAAGAGGATCCGCGAAGCCGAGGCCACCCTCTCGCGGGAGCTTGGGCGCAGCCCGGGAAGGGACGAGCTCTCCCGCCGGCTGGAGAGCACCATCTCCAAGATCGACGAGATCCTCATGATCAAGCTGCGCGAGGTCTCGCTCGACGACAAGGTGGGCCGGGACAAGAGCATCCCCATCAGCGACTACCTGGTGGACGACGCCTCCGCCAACCCCGAGGAGGAGTTCCTCCGCAACGAGAGCGAGGACCTGGTCCGCGAGGCGATCGTGATGCTGACGGAGCAGGAGAAGGTCGTCATCGCCAACCGGTTCGGCATGCAGGGAGGCCGGTCGTTCACGCTCAAGGAGATCGGCGAGTCCATGGGCCTGAGCCGGGAGCGGATCCGGCAGATCGAGGCCCAGGCGAAGAAGAAGCTCCGGCGCATCTTCAGCCTTCACAAGTACGCCTCCTCGCCCACGCGGGGGGCCCTCCCGGTGCAAGCCATGATCCCGCTGCGCGGACAGGGCTCGGCCGAGCCGACCAGGGGCCGGACCCTCCGTCCGTCGTTCCCCCAGCCGGCCGGAGTGGCGGTGGCGCGCCGGCAGCTCAAGCACGGGCCGGTGCACGGGCCGCTCGGATCCATCGGCAGGGTGCCGCTGAGCCTGGTCCCCAAGCCCGGATCCAACTAGGCCCGGGCGCCGGAGGAGGTCCGGCGGGAGCCGATCCGGCTCCATTGACACTCCGGAGGAGCGCCCCGTAGAATGGCGCCCCAATGAGCCTTCCTCCGCGAGCGCGCTCCAACACGGACGGGGAGGGCCCCCGCGAGCTCGCCTCCGCCACGCCACCGCGCGAGATCGCCGCCCGCGCCGCGGTGCTGCTGTCCCAGCAGCGGGACGCCCACGCCGCGGCGGCGGCGCTGCTGGAGTCGGTCGCCGCCATCTTCGGCGGCAAGGCCTGGCTGGCGGTGTGGGACGGGGAGGCGGAGACCGCCTCCTGGCTCCCCGAAGGGGCGCCCGGCCCCGTCTCGCTGAGGACAGCCGGTCAGGAGGCGACCCCCCTTCACGACGCGCTGCTGGAAGGGCGCGAGACGATCCTGGGCCGCGGCGGCTCCGGCGCGCCTCCCCACGGCGCGGCGGCCCCCGACCGGGCCTTCCTCCCCCTCGCCGCCATGGGTCAGGTCGCGGGGTGCCTGATCCTGGAGGGGCAGCGCCAGGACTTCACCCCCGAGACGATGGTCGCTCTGCGCTGCCTTCTGCCGCCGGCCGCTCTCGCCCTGCGAGCCGGCCTCCTCCAGCGGGAGATGGAGGCGCGGGTGGAGACCCGCACCGCGGAGCTGTCGCTGCTGTACGACCTGAGCCGGTCGCTGGGCTTCGTGCTCAGCGACGAAGATCTGTTCGATCTGCTCTCCACCTCGCTGCGGCGGGCCATCCCTTTCGACCTCTGCGCGCTGACGCTGCTTCTGCCCGGCGATCCGCGGACCTCGGTGCACGCTGCCGCCCCTGTCCATCCCGACGCTCCCCGGCGGCTCCAGCGCATGGCCATGAAGGAGATCGCGGCGCTGACCGGGCGCCGGCCGCCCCGGATCAGGCTGGAGCATGACGCCGCGCCGGGAGAGCCGGGGAGAGGGCCGGAGCTGAGATCCGCGGCTCACGTTCCGCTGCACATCCGGGGCGAGCTCGTCGGTCTGCTGTCGATCGCCTCGCGGGAGCTCCCTGCCTTCGGCGAGGGCTCGGTCAGGCTCCTGCGCACGGTCTCCGACCAGGTCTCCCTGACGCTCGATCGGCTGCACATGGCGCGGGAGGCGGAGGCGGTGAAGATCCGCTCCATGCTCGAGTCGATGGCCGACGGCGTCCTGCTGCTCGACGGGCGGCTGAGGATCGTGCTGTCCAATCCCGCCGCGGGCCGGCACCTGGCCACGCTGTGCGGCGGCCGTCCTCCGCGGGCGCTGTCCCAGATCGGCGAGACGCCGCTCGAGCCCTTCCTCGAGGACGGGCAGGAGCCCCCGGGCGGGCTTCCCCGGTCCTTCGAGGCCATGGCCCACGCCGAAGGAAGGGTCTTCTCGGTCACCTGCTCTCCGGTCAAGGGGCTCTCCTCCGAGGTCCGCGGGCTGGTCGTGGTCCTGTCCGACATCACCGAGGCGCGCCGGCTCCAGATGCAGTTCGCACAGAGCGAGAAGCTGTCGGCGCTGGGAGAGATGATCTCCGGCGTGGCCCACGAGCTGAACAACCCGCTGGCGTCGGTGATGGGGCTGGCGCAGCGGCTCCAGGATCTGCCGGTGGGGGAGGACGTCCGCCGCAAGCTGGCGACCATCGACGCGGAGGCCAGCCGTTGCCGCAGGATCGTCCAGAACCTGCTGCGCTTCGCCCGGAGCCATCCCCCCGAGAGGCGTGCCCTCGACCTCAACGGCGCCTTCGAATCGGTCCTCCAGCTGCTCGGCCACCAGTTGTCCGTGGACAACGTCGTCGTGGAGCGTCGCCTCGATCCGGCTCTGCATCCGGTGATGGGGGATGTCCACCTGCTGCAGCAGGTGTTCCTCAACATCGTCTACAACGCCTACCAGGCGATGAAGGACTGCCGCGGTTCGGGGCGCCTGGTCGTCTCCACGCGCAACGAGGCGGATCGCGTGGTCGCCGAGATCGCCGACGACGGGCCGGGGATACCGCCGGAGAACATCAAGCGGATCTTCGATCCGTTCTTTTCCACCAAGGAGGTCGGCAAAGGGACCGGGCTGGGGCTCAGCCTGGCCTACGGCACGATCCAGGAGCACGGCGGCACCATCGGCGTGAGCAGCCGGGTCGGCGCCGGGACCGTCTTCACCATCGAGCTGCCGTCAGCGCCCCGCGGCCAGGTGGCCGAGACCCCTCCCGCGCCGGCGCCGCAGCCCGGCCTCGGCGCCCATCCTGCGCCCTCGCGCGCGGGACGGATCCTGCTGGTCGAGGACGAGCCGGCTCTCGCCGAGGTGGTGGCCGAAGTGCTCACCGCGGCCGGGCACTCGGTGGACGTGGCCCATGACGGGTGCACGGCGCGGGCCCTGCTGGGAGAGGACCGCTACGACGTGATCATCAGCGACCTGAAGATGCCCAACATGAACGGCAGGGAGCTGTACCACCACGTGGCCTCCTGCCGCCCCTCGCTCGCCCGCAGGATCATCTTCTCCACCGGGGACACCGCCAACCCCGACACCCAGGCGTTCTTCGAAGAGGTGGGGAATCACTACCTCTCGAAGCCCTTCAACCTCGCCGATCTCCTGGGGCTGGTGGAGAAGGTGCTGGCGCAGGCCTGAGCCGGCCCGGATCGTCGCCCTCGCCGCCCCTGCCGTCCGCGTCCCGTCCGCGCCGCCGGCGCTCTGCCGGCAGCACGAAGAAGCGGAGGCTGAAGCCGGCCTGCGACCGCATGGAGCTGAGGCGGAAGAAGAGGTGGGTGTACGAGATGCTCTCCGCGATCCGCACCTCCCGCAGGCGTCCCAGAAGCGCGCCGCACACCCCGAAGCGGATGATGGCGGACAGGCCGAAGATGAACAGGAAGGCGTTCACCGCCGGGGGGGCGGCCGAGACCATCACGGCGCCCAGCGTGGAGCCCGCGAACACCATCAGCCCGTTGAGCATGTTCACCGAGGCCACCAGCCTCGGCCGCGTGGCGCCCGGCGCGGAGTCGAGCAGGAAGTGGAACCATGACAGCTCGTGCCCCGCCCAGACGAACCCTCCCCAGGCCTGCGCCACGCAGAGCGCGGTCAGCCGCGCCTCGGGCCACCCCGCCGGGACGATCCAGAAGAGCGGCTGCGAGCCGACGAGCCAGCCGGCCAGCACCAGGCACTTGCGCGCGCCGAACCGGTCGGTGGCCCTGCCCCACACCGGCAGGAAGAGCCACTTGAACAGCACGGTGATGGTGCTCACCGCGGTGAAGGCCACGTAGGACAGGCCCAGGCCGTGCTCCTCGGGCGGCCTCAGCATGTACGCCGTGAAGTAGGGAGCCGAGAGGTTCACCGCGAAGCTCATCAACCCGATGTAGAAGACCAGCACCCTCCAGTCTGGCTTGCGCAGGGTCTCGGTGATGATGGACAGCGTGCGAGGGGTGGGGAGGGTCACCGCGCCGGGCTCCCAGTGCAGCGCCATGAGCGCCAGGGAGACGGCCCTGGCCGCAGCGGCCAGCAGGAAGATCCAGACGAAGCCGCGGAATCCGCTCCCTTGCTCCTCGAATCGCCACAGGATGGCGCCGGCGGCGGGCAGGCTCAGGAAGGAGGCCGCCTGCAGCGCGCGGTTGCGGCGGCTGAAGTAGTCACCCCGCTCCCCTTCCGGGACGATGTCCCCCATCAGGGAGTTCCAGGCCGGGCCGATCAGAAGCCCCGCCGACTGATGGATCGCCGCCAGGGCCAGGAGCAGCGGGAAGCGGAGCTCTCCCGGGAGGGCGGGCAGGAGCAGCAGCGGCGGGTACACCAGGACCTGGATCCCCGCGCCCAGGCAGAGGAGGCGGCGCCGGGATCCCAGCAGGTGCAGCGCCCGCTCGGTCAGCAGCTGGACGAGGGCGCCGGAGATCATCGGCACGGCGACCAGGAACCCCAGCAGGTGGTTCCCCGCGCCGAGGTGGAGGGCGTAGGGGACGAAGAACGACTCTCCCACGCCCACCATCACCGCCTGGAAGAGCCCCTCGCCGGTGGAGAGCCGCATGGTGCGGCGGACCGGATCGACCGCGCGGACGTCCATGACCCTCCGGACGGCCCGGCCCGCCGCCGCGGATCAGGCCACGAAGGCGCCGAACCGCACGGAGCCCACCAGGCGCCAGAAGAGGCTCAAGGGCGGGATGAGCGCGGAGGTCACCACCATCTCCACGACGTGGGACGGCCGCCGGCTGGTGCCGCTGAGGCGCACGG
>DATEEA010000052.1:0-3453 GCA_035281445.1 Candidatus Polarisedimenticolia bacterium | reverse complement strand
CTCCTCCCCCCCAGGTGCGGGGACGTCGATCAGGATCAGCGCGGCGATGGCCCTGCCGGCCTCCGCGAGCCGCAGCGCCGTCTCGTAGGCGACGAGGCCGCCGTAGGACCATCCCACCAGGGTCAGCGGCCCCTGGGGAAGACGACGTGCGATGACGCGGGCCGATCGCTCTGCGGCCTCCTCGATGCCGGCGGGGGCGCCGGCGTGGAGCGCGTGCAGCCCCAGCACCAGGCGCCGCGGGTCCAAGCACGAGGCCAGCTCGGCGAAATCGGAGACCCCTCCTCCCACGCCGTGGAAGCAGACCACCGGCGCAAGTCCCTCCCCGTGGCGGAGGGTGACCAGCGGATCGGGCTCCGGAGGAGCGCCGCCGCACCGCGCCATCCGGGCGAGTCCGGCGATGGTCGGCTCGGTGAAGACCGCCGCCACGGGGAGGTCGATCCCCTGGGTCCGGCGCAGCGCGGTCACCAGCCGCACCGCCAGGAGCGAGTTGCCGCCCGCCTCGAAGAACCCCTCCTCGATGTCCTCTCCGGCGTCGTCGCGGCCGAGCGCCGTCCTCCAGGCGGAAGCGACCGCGCGCTCCAGGTCGTCCCGGGGGGCGACCGCCGGCCTCGCCGCGGTGGCGCGGCCCGGCTCGGGGAGGAGCCTTCGCGCCACCTTGCCCGTGGGGGTTCGAGGCATCTCGTCGAGCGCCACGATCGCCTCGGGGACCATGTAGCCGGGAAGCGAAGCACGCAGGGAGGCCCGCAGCGCCGCCGGATCGGGGGGCTCGCTCCCGGTCGCGGTCACGAAGGCTGTCAGCCGCGCGGCCGCCCCTTCGCCGCGCACCAGGACGGCGGCCTCGCGCACGCCGGGAGCGCGAAGCAGGGCCGCCTCGATCTCGCCCAGCTCGATCCTGTGGCCCCGCAGCTTCACCTGCCCGTCGCGCCGGCCGTGGAAGGCGATCTCCCCGCCCGGCAGGCGGCGGCCGAGGTCTCCGGTCAGGTAGAGCCTGGCCCCCGGCTCGCCGGAGAAGGGATCGGGGACGAACCGCTCGGCGGTGGCGGCGGGCCGCCCGGCGTAGCCTCGCGCCACGCCGATGCCGCCGACGGCGATCTCACCCAGCGCCCCCTCGGCGACGGGACGCAGCAGCCGGTCCACGATGTGCAGCGTGGTGTTGGCCAGCGGGAAGCCGAGGGGGAGCGGCTCGCGGGCGGACCGGGAAGAGGAGAGCTGCCAGGATGTGACGAAGACGGACGTCTCGGTCGGCCCGTAGATGTGGTTCACCGAGAGCCGGCCCGATGCGGCGCCGAGCAGCGCGGCGGCGCGCGAGGCGGAAGGGCGCTCCCCGCCGGTGGTGATCTCCCGCAACGACACCGGGATGGGGAGGCCGGCCTCGGCCTCCGCGGCCAGGGCGTGGAACACCCCCACCGGGATGAAGACGGTGGTGACGCCGTGGCGGCGGCAGCGGGCCATCAGCTCCTCGGGCCCCTCCCCGCGCGGATCGGGATGGATGACCACCGTGGCCCCCGAACAGAGCGAAGGGAAGACGTCGTCGAAGGTGGCGTCGAACAGCAGCGAGTGGAACCACAGGACCCGCTGGCCCGGGCCGAGCCGGTGGATCTGCGCCGAGGTGATGGTGCGGTCGGCGATCGATCGGTGCTCGGTGATCACCCCCTTGGGCTCGCCGGTGGATCCGGACGTGAACAGCACCGAGGCGGCGGCGCGAGGGAGCCGGCAAGGGGGCGCGGGGAGGTCCGCCTCCTCGTCGCGCAGCGCCTCGTCCAGGAAGATCACGGGGGGCGCCTCCGGGGGGAGCGCCGACTGCATCCCGCGCTCGCAGACCACCGCCAACACGCCGGCGGCGTCCAGCATGGTCTTCATGCGGGCCGGAGGGACCGTCGGCTCGAGGGGGACCAGGGCCGCGCCCGACGCGAGGACGCCGAGCATCCCGGCCACCGCGTCGAGAGTGCGTCCGGCCAGCAGGGCGACCCCCCTTTCCGGCCCGGCCCCTTCGCGGACCAGGCGCGCGGCGAGCCGCCCCGCCCGCTCCGCCAGCTCCGCGTAGGTGAGCTGGCCGTCCTCGCCCACGACCGCCGGCAGGTCGGGGGTCTTCAGCGCCTGGGCCAGGACCAGCTCGTGCAGCGTCGTCTCCGGCCGGGGCGCGAGGGTGTCGTTGGCGCGGTCCGCGGCGGCGCGCTCCTCGGGAGAGCGCAGGTCGATCTCTCCCAGGACGGTCTGGGGACGCAGGGCCATGGCCTCGGCCAGCATCCGGTAGCGCGAGACGAGGCGGTGGATCGTGGCCGGCTCGAAGAGATCGGCGTCATAGAGGAGCGAGCCGAAGATCCTCCCTTCTGACTCGGCCATGACCAGGCTGAGGTCGAAGGGGGTGGAGCCGGTCTCGGCGGGGATCGGCTCCACGAAGAGGGCGCCCGAGGGGACCGGCCGGCCGGCATGGCGCAGGACGAACAGGCAGTCGAAGATCGGGTTCCTCCCCAGGTCGCGCGGCGGATCGATCGACTCGACGATCGCCTCGAAGGGGGCATCCTGGCGGGCCAGCGCGTCGAGCGTCGTCTCCCGCGCCCGCGACAGCAGCTCGAGCAGCGTGGCGCGCGGATCGACCGTCAGCCGCAGAGGCAGGGTGTTGGCGAAGAAGCCGATGAGACCCTGGGCCTCGGCCACCGTGCGGTTGGCCACGGCGGTCCCCACCACGACGTCGTCGCTGCCGGCCTGCCGGGCCAGCAGCGCATGGAAGCAGGCCAGCAAGGCATGGAAGAGGGTCGCGCCGCTGTCGCGCGCGCCGCGCGCCAGGGCGGAGGCCGTCTCCTCCGGCAGGTGGAACGAGACGCTCCCTTCGCGCAGTCCGCGCCGCGCGGGCCTCGGCCGGTCGGTGGGGAGATCGAGTGTCTCCACCCCCTCCAGCCGCTCGCGCCACCAGTCGATCTGGCGGCGCATCTCGCCTCCTTCCAGCCACCGTCGCTGCCACGCGGCCCAGTCGGCGTACTGGAGGGTGAGCTCCGGCAGCGGGCTCTGGAGTCCGTCGGCGAACGCGCCGTACAGCGCGGCCAGCTCGCGCGCGAGCAGGTCCATCGACCACTCGTCGGTGACGATGTGGTGCAACACCAGCGCCAGCACGTGCTCTGCCGGGCCGCAGCGCAGCAGCCGCGCCCGCCAGAGAGGCCCGGCCTCCAGATCGAACGGACGCCCCGCGTCCCGGCGCGCCCGGCGCGACGCCTCGGCCGCGGGGTCCTCGAGGCCCGACACGTCCTCCACCCGCAGGATCCCCTCGCGGGGCGCTTGCACGATCGCCTCGGGTCCCCGCGGCCCGGAGACGAAGCGGGTGCGCTGCGCCTCGTGGCGCCGTTCGACCTCGTCCACCGCGCGCGACAGCGCGGCCGCGTCGAGCGCTCCGCGCAGCCGCAGAGCCGAGGCCACGTTGTAGGCGGAGCCTCCCGGCTGGAGCTGATCGAGGAACCA
>DATEEA010000051.1:0-3608 GCA_035281445.1 Candidatus Polarisedimenticolia bacterium | reverse complement strand
CCCTGTGGTTCCTGCACGAGCTCGCCCCGGACAGCGCAGCCTACGTCATCGCCTCCGCCCTGCGCCTGGACGGCCCGCTCGACCCCGAGGCCCTGGAGCGCGCGCTGCGCGCGCTGGTCGGGCGGCACGCCTCGCTCCGGGCCCGCATCGTCCGGGGCGAGGAGGGCCCGGCGCAGCGCTTCGACGTCCCCTTCGAGTCGATCCACGCGAGAGGAGCTCCGCTTCCCGGCGACGCAACCGCGGCGGCCGCCATCCTCTCCGGCGAAGCCTACCGGCCGTTCGACCTCGAGGCCGGGCCTCTGTTCAGGACCACGCTCCACCCCGCGCCCGGAGGGTGGGTCCTGCTGGCCTCGGCGCACCACGCGGTGGCCGACCTCTGGTCGCTCTCTGTGGTGATGCGCGATCTGCGGGGGCTGTACGCGGCCGCCGCCGGCGGCGCCCCCTTCGACGCGGAGCCCGCCCCCCACCCGGCCGGGGCGGTCCTCCGGGAGCAGGGATGGCTGCAAGGAGAGGACGCGGCCAGGCAGCTCGCCTTCTGGCGGGAGCGGCTCTCGGGGCCTCCGCCGGCCATCGAGCTGCCGGCCGATCACCCGCGTCCCGCCTCTCAGAGCTTCCGCGGAGCGACGCGGCTCTTCCCGCTTTCCGCCGATCTGGCCGCCGCGGCGCGGCGACTGGCCCGGGAGCGGGGGATGACGCTGCACACGCTGCTGCTGGCCGCCTTCCAGGTCTTCCTTCACCGCGTCACGGGCCAGACCGATCTGATCATCGGGCTGCCCGCCTCGCGCCGCGCCTCGCCCTGGGCCGCCCGGCTGGTCGCCTACACCGTCAACGCGGTCCCCGCGCGCTCCATCCTCTCCGGCGACACCACCTTCGAGGAGTGGCTGGCGCGAAGCGGCGAGGAGACCCGGCGGTCCCTCGCCAACCAGGACTACCCGTTCGAACGGCTGGTGAGGCTCCTGGCGCCTGCGCGCGATCCGTCCCGCTCGCCGTTGTTCGACGTGATGTTCGATCTGCATGCCGGCGGCGCGGGGAAGGACCCCATCCCCTTCGGCCCGGGGGTGACCGCTTCCCCCGTGCCTCTCGACGGTCCCTCCTCGCAGTTCGACCTGTCGCTGACCATCCGGGACGAAGGCGCCGGTCTGTCGGCGGAGATCGAGCACAGCGCCGATCTGTTCGAGCCGGAGACCATCGAAGGTCTGGCCGGCTCCTTCTTCACCCTGCTGCGGGCGGCGGTGGCGGCCCCGGCCACGCCCCTGTCCCGGCTTCCTCTGCTGCCCCCGGAGAAGCGCTCCGCCATCCTGGCCTCCTGCTCGGCCCGCCGGGCCGCGCGCGGGCCGGCGATGGTCCACCGGCTCTTCGAGCGGTGGGCCGCGGCCCGGCCGGAGGCCCCGGCCGTGCTGCACGGCGAGGCGTCGATCACCTACGGGGATCTGGAGCGGCGCTCGGCGGCACTGGCCCTCCGGCTGGTGGAGGCCGGGATAGGCCCCGAGAGACCCGCCGCCGTCTGTCTCTCCAAGTCGATCGACCTGGTGGTCGCCTTCCTGGCGGTGATGCGAGCCGGGGGGCCCTACGTCCCGATCGATCCGTCCCTGCCGCCCGCCCGGAGACGGTGGATGGCCGCCGACGCCGGGGCCGCCCTCGCCCTGGCCGCCGCCGGCGAGGCCGCCGTCCTGGGAGTGCCGGTCCTCAACGTCGCCGCGCCCCGGCCGGCCGGCCGGCGCGCCGGAAGGCTTTCCGGCCGGGAGTTTCCGGACAGTCTCGCCTACATCATCTACACGTCCGGAACGACCGGGACCCCCAAGGGGGTCGGCGTGACGCACGGCGCGCTGGCCGGCGCCTTCGCCGCCTGGGACGAACGGTACGGCCTGGCTCCCTTCCGCCGCCACCTTCAGATGGCCGCCCCGGGTTTCGACGTGTTCACCGGGGATCTCGTCCGCGCCCTGGGATCGGGGGCGGCGCTGGTGCTGTGCGACCGCGACACGCTGCTCGATCCCGGCGCTCTCGCCGCGCTGGCGCGCCGCCACGAGGTGGACTTCGCCGAGTTCGTCCCGGCGACGCTGCGCGGGCTGGCCGCCTGGCTGATCGCGCGCGGGGAGAGGCTGTCCCACCCGCGGCTGGCGGTGGTCGGCTCGGACGCCTGGTCCGCGGCCGACCTGGCCTCCTTCCGGCGCGCCTTCGCCGAAGGGGTCGTCATCCTCAACTCCTACGGCGTCACCGAGGCCACCATCGACAGCACCTGCGGGGACCCGGGCGCGCCGGACGGCGGCCGCGTCCCCGCCATCGGGCGCCCCCTCTCCAACACGTCGGCCTACGTCCTCGACTCATGGCTGGAGCCGGTCCCTCCGCTTGTGCGCGGGGAGCTCTACCTGGGAGGACCGGCCGTCGCCCGCGGCTACCACGGCCGCCCCGGCCTGACCGCCGAGCGGTTCGTCCCCGATCCGCACGGTCCTCCCGGCTCGCGTCTCTACCGGACCGGCGACGCGGCGCGGCTCCTCCCGGACGGGACCATCGCCTTCGCCGGCCGGCGCGACGGACAGGTGAAGATCCGCGGGGTGCGGGTGGAGCCGGCGGAGATCGAGGCGGCGCTGGCGGCTCACCCGGCGGTGCGCGCCTGCGCCGTCGCGGCGCGGGACGGCGAGGCCGGATTGCGCCTGGCCGCCTGGGTGGCCGCGGCCGAAGGGAGCGGCGTCACCCCCGCCGCCCTGCGCGCTCACCTGGCGGAGCGGCTCCCCGAGGCGATGGTCCCTTCGGCCATCGTCCTGCTCGACGCGCTCCCGCTGTCCGCCAACGGAAAGGTCGATCGCAAGGCGCTCCCCGAGCCCGCCTGGGGGACGCCGGAGGAAGGGGACGTCCGGGAGGAGCCGGCCACGCCCGCCGAAGCGGCGCTGGCCGATGTCTGGCGCCATGTGCTGCGCGTCCCGCGCCCCGGACGCCGCGACCACTTCTTCCGGCTCGGGGGCGACTCCATCCTGACCATCCAGGTGGTGTCCCGCGCGCGCGAGGCGGGGCTCTCCATCACGCCGCGCATGGTGTTCGAGAACCCCACCCTGGAAGCGCTGGCGCGGGCGGCGGGAGGCCGGCCCGCCGGGAGCCCCGACACCGCCTCGTTCACCGGTGAGGCGGCGCTGCTGCCGATGCAGCGGTGGTTCTTCGAGCAGCGCTTCCACCATCCCTCCCACTGGAACATGGCCATCGCCCTGGACGCGGGTGAGGAGCTCGACCCCGCCGCGGCCCGGCGGGCCTCCGCCGCCCTCCTCCAGCGCCACGACTCTCTGCGAGCGCGGTTCCGGCCGGGGCCGGACGGCTGGATCCAGGACGTCCTCGCTCCCGGCGATGAGCCGGCCCTGGAATGCTGCGAGGCCGGCCGGGAGGAGGAGCACGAGGCGGCGGTGGAGTCGTGCGCGCGTCGGCTGCACGCGGGGCTGGACATCGAGCGGGGCCCGCTGGTCCGCTTCGGCGCCGTGCAGGCGCCGGATCGATCGCGGTGGACGCTGCTCATCGTGGCGCATCACCTGGCGGTGGACGGGGTCTCGCTGCGGATCCTGGCGGAAGACTTCGAGCGCGCCTACGCCGCCGCGCGGGCGGGAGGGCCGGTGGCGCTGCCGGCC
>DATEEA010000050.1:0-15004 GCA_035281445.1 Candidatus Polarisedimenticolia bacterium | reverse complement strand
CGTCCTGTACCTGTCGCGCGGCGGCGGCAACCAGCCCTGGAACCTCGCCACCGCGTGCGCGGCGCATCACCTGCAGGGCGAGCACGCCGGCCGGGCCCGGGTGCGCGGAAGGGCGCCGCTGGGGCTCCTCTGGCGCCTCGGTGAGGCGGACGTGGGAGAGTGGTTCAGGAACGACCGGAGGCTGGGGCCGCGCGATGGTGCGCCCCGCACGTCTGCATGAGGCGCGCCGGTGATCCTGCACGGGGGCCGGCCTGGGCCCGGCTCAGCCTTCCGACACGGCCAGGGCCGCCGCGCTCGGGCGCGGCAAAGGCGCGGCCTGCTTGCCCGCCCGCGCTACGGAGGAGTCGGGCAGGGCTGCGGGATCGGGCACGGCGTGCCGTCGTCGTCGAAGCAGGGCGCGCTCTCCCCGCAGCCGGTCTCGTGCGACGTCGCATAGTAGAACGCCGTGCCGATCGGCGGGATCTCCGCGTCCGTGGCCACCTCGGCGCCGTCGCCGTTGGCGTCGGCGCTCTCGAAGCAGACATGGTCGTAGACCAGTCTCTTGCTGGACATCAGCGTCGCCGGGATCCTTCCCCGGTACGTATTGGAGTGCCCGGCGGCCGAAGGTGGCTGCCAGGTCATCTGCGTCTCGGCGGCGAAGTGCAGGTCCTCCACCGGGCTCAGCGCCGAGGCGGCGCTCACGCAGCTTCCGGTGGCCTCGTCGCACACGTCCGCGGTGCAGACATTTCCGTCGTCACAGCCTGGCGAGCTCCCGGTGCAGACGGATACTGCCGCTCCGGCCGGCCGGCAGATGTCGTCGATCGTGCAGAGGCTGCCGTCGTCGCACGGCACGTTGAAGACGTACCGGGCCAGGCAGGCGCCTTCGCTGCACGTGTCCTCGGTGCAGGAGTTCCCGTCGTCGCAATCGACTGGCGGATTGGAGCAGCCGCCGGTGAGCGGGTCGCACCGGTCCTCGGAGCAGAGGTTGCCGTCGTTGCAGGCGGGGGTCCCGCGGCAGACGACCGCCCCGGACGGGTCGGCGGCGCAGACGTCGCCCACCGTGCAGAGCGCCCCGTCGTCGCATTGCAGGCCGGTCAGCGCCTCGAACAGACACTCCCCGGTCGTTCCGGCGCACGAGTCGCGTGTGCAGACGTTGCCGTCGTCGCAGGCAACCGGAGGATGGAAGCACCTGCCGGTGGCCGGATCGCACAGGTCCTCCGTGCAGAGGCTCCCGTCATGGCACTGCACAGGGGCGCCGCAGACACCCGCCTGGCAGGTGCCCCCGGTCGTGCAGAGATTGCCGTCCTCGCAGGGGGTCCCGTCCGGCTCGGGACTGATCACGCATTGACGCGACTGCGGGTCGCACCGGTCGCGCGTGCACGGGTTGCCGTCGCCGCAGTCGGCATCGCTGAAGCAGGTCTCGGCGGGGGCGTACGAGAACCCGACCCCGGGGTCCTCCATGCAGATCTCGACTTCCGCCGGCAGGACCGTCACGAACCCGTCCCCCACGCGGCTGATATCCCGTGGATTCCGGTCGGAGGGACAGACGGGATGCGGCCCGGGGATTCCAGGCGCCTGGAAGGCGTCCTGCACCGCCTTGGCGATGGTCTCGGCCGAGTCCCCTGCCATGGTGGGCACCTTGATCGAGCAGAGGCCGAGCCCGGTCCGCTCCCTCACCACGACCGCTCCTCCCGAGGCGCCTCCGGACGCCGTCTCGAACCGGGCTCGCATGATGCGCACCTGGTTGACCACCGGCACGCCGAGCTTGCTCATGCGGAAGCAGACCCCCGTGGTCTGCCCCGGCGCAGCCCGCAGGGCGGGGATGAGCTGGCCCCCGGACAGGCCCGGAGCGCTCAGGTTGAGGTTGTCCTGATCCGGGAACAGGTCCTCCACTTCGAAGGAAGGCCGCCCGGGGATCAACCCCGCGCTCACCCCCTTGCCCAGGCAGACCGGGTCGGCGTTGATGAGGTCGCGCGCCTTCTCCAGGATCTCCTTCTGCGTCTCGGTCGATGTGAACGGCACGTCCACCGAGCAGAGCGACTCGGTCGACCCGTCCCCGGTCTGAAGCGTCGGGATCAGGGAGAACTGCCCGGAGGCCAGGCTGCGCAGAGGGCCCTGCTTCATCCCCTCCAGGTTGAAGCCGCCCTGCCCGGTGAGGCTGGTCCACGAGCTGGGAGGGTTGGTCAGCGGCGGGCAGCCGGTCAGCAGATCCACGCCGATCTGCGGGCCGCAGATTGCGATGACCGCGGCCACCTGGTTGCCCGGCTGGTTGCAGCTGGCGATGGTTCCGCCCCCGAGACAATTGCCGTTCAGGCAGGCCCAGGCAACCGGAGTGTTGTTCCAGACGCCTCCCTGGCTCGTCACCAGCACGCCGTTGTTGTCGGTCTGGATGGTCCCACCGATGGCGTCGGTGCCCCCCTGAGCGCAGACCGACAGGTTCTGCCGCAGGACCTTCATCGTGCAGTTCTGGTTCGGCAGGAAGCCGTTGCCGTACACCGGGATGTCCCAGATCTGGTCGTTCATCCACCCTTCGTAGTTGCTCAGGAAGGGGCTGGTGAGGATGTAGGCGCCCCGTCCGTGCGTGCCGGCGTAGACCCGGCCCCGGGAGGCGTCGATGGAGATCTCGAACACCGGGACGTTGGGCAACCCGTTGCTGTGGCGGAACCAGGACAGGCCGGAGTTGTGGCTCTTGTACACGCCCACGTCGGTGCCGAGCCACAGCCGGCTTGGCGCCCCCGGCTCGACCGCGATCGTCTTGGCCGGCACTCCGTTGAGGTCGGCGTGAGCGCCGGTGGCGCTCCAGGAGACGCCGCCGTTGGTCGTCTTGTACACGTGGACTCCCGGGAAGAAGCCCCCCAGGGTGGCATAGGCGGTGTTGGGATCGCCGGGATGCACGGCGATCCAGGTGACCGGCCCGCCCGGCAGACCGCTGTCGCGCTCGGGCCAGCACGATGTGCTCGTGCACGCCCCGTCGGTGACGAAGACCTTGCCGCTGTAATAGCCGAGGTAGATCCGGTCGGGGTCGCCCGGCGCGACGGCGATGGCGGTGATCACGTCCTGCTCGGCCAGGATCTCGGTCTGGGGGACGCTGCTGAGCACCGGGCTGACGACCGTCCAGGAGGCGGCGTCGTTGGCGCTGCGGTAGAGCCGGTTGGTGCCGAAGTAGAGAGGATGAGGCGCCGTTGGGTCCTGGACCAGCGGCGGATAGAACGATCGGGGGTCTTCGGGATCCAGGTTCGTGTTGACGGCGTCGTTGAACGAGGCGCCGAAGTCGCTCGACCGCTTGGGATGAGCCGACGTGTTGTTGGTCGTCGTCGAGGAGTTGGTCGTGACGTACATGATCATCTTGCTGTCCAGGTCCATCACCGAGAACCCGCCGTCGCCGCAGCACGGCAGGAACTCCCAGCCGGACAGGCCTGTCCACATCTGCCCCGAGTTGTCCTGCGTGCCCCCGATGACGCGCGCGGTCAGCGGCGACGACGCGATCGACTGGAACCCGATGGTCTGCATCTTGCCGTTGCGGGGGGTCCACATGTGGCCGCCGTCGCTGGAGACTGCGATCCCGCCGTCGTTGACGTCGTACACCCAGTTGGGGTCGGCCGGATGGAACACAACCGCGCGATGATCGAAGTGGGTCCCCATCCCCACGCTGCCGCCCCCCAGCGTGCTCTGGTCGGTGAGGGACCAGATCGCTCCGCTGTTGGTCGAGCGGCACAGACGGACCGCCCCCAGGAGGACCGTCTCCGGGACGATCGGATCCACGGCCAGCGCGTGCGTGTAGCGGGAGTAGGCGTCGGTGCAGGCCGTCGTGGGCACGGTGGTGCCGGCGTACATCTCGGTCCACGAGATGCCCGCGTCGATGGACTTGAAGACCGACGGCGAGCACGAGACGCGCAGTTGTCCAGCCACCCCGGGACACATGCCGAACGAGGCATACAGGATGTTCGGATCGCTGGGGGCGAGAGCGATCTCCACGTGATCGAACTCGGTGCTGTTGAGGTTGGGCAGGTTGGCGTCCAGGTTGGGGCAGCCCATCGGCTTCGGGATCCCCTTGTTGCGCGGGCACCAGGTGGTCCCGCCGTCCTCGCTCTTGAAGACGCCGCGGCCGAGGAACCCGGCGTAGAGGGTCATCGGATCGGTCGGGTCCATCTCCAGGTCGGTGGGACGATGCCCGTCGGCCCCCGACACCCCGAGCTTGGTCCAGGTGTTGCCGTTGTTGGTCGACTTGTAGATCGCATAGCCGCCCGGGGAGGGCTCGGGAGCGGTGACGGTGGACTCGGTCGCCGACGCCGTGGTGCCGCTCGACAGGGTGATGTAGATCACCTGCGTGCTGCCGGAGGTCGTCGGATCCAGCACGACGTTGTAGATGGCGCCGAGGCGGAACTCGTAGGGCGACCCGGTCTTCTGATCCCAGAACACGTCCGGCCCGTCCACGTTTCCCAGCAGCAGGCCCTTTCCGTAGAAGGTGTCCCGGCGGATGGCGTTCTCGCCCGTGCCGGCGTAGATGGTCGAGCAGCCGTTCGGCGCGCATCCCGCCAGCGCCAGCGATCCGATCGCCAGCGATGCCTCGTTGTCGGAGACGGGCCGCCAGGAGGCGCCCCCGTCGGTGGAGTGCCAGACGCCCCCCTGGGCTGTCCCCACCCAGACGTCGCTCGGGTTGAAGGGATTCGCCGCCACCGCCGAAGCCCGCCCTCCCACCCCCCCGGGGAAGACCGTGCCGAAGCTGCCGGGACCGGGCCCTATCGGGAACCAGTTGATCCCTTCAATGGCCGCTTCCGATGCTGGCGGGAGGGCGGCCCCCAGGAGCGCGGCAAGCGCGAGTGTGCGGAGCGTCCGGTGGCGGGTTCTGAACATGAAGGCACCTCCTTGCAGCGGCCGGAGCGGCGGACGCCCCGCCAATGAGACAGACGGGAATGGCGCGAGGAAGATCGGTGGAGCGGATGGCCGAGGCTTCGACACGATCGCCTCTGCGTCGCGGGCCACCGGGCCCATTTGGGGGCGGGGGATCGCCGGCCATCATACTCGCATCCGGCCGCCCCGGACCATCGATTTCGCTTTCGAATATGTTCGCCGAGAGCCGGAATTGTTCGGGGCGTCGACCTGCCTCTCAGTCCCGCCGGTGCTGCTGGATGAGCGCCTCGAGACGGTCGACCGGGATCATCTCCACGGTGCGTCCCTTGAATCCTGTGACGGTGCGCGCTTGCAGAAGAGAATCGAGGATCGCCTCCTCCACCGCCTCCACGGCGGCGAGAAAGAGCGGGCTGAGCCCTTCATGGGGCAGCACCTCCACGGCGCGCGGCTCCGGCGCGGGGCGCGGGGCGTGCGGCTCGAGGTTGGCCGTGGAGAAGGCGATGACCGAAGCCGTTGCCGACGAAGACTGCGGCCGGCGCCTTCTTCTGGAAGACGTTGCCGCCGTGCGGCACGACGGCGGTCACGCCGGTGCGGACGGAGTCCCCTTCGATGAGGGTCCGGTGGCCGACCTTCACCCCGGCCACGTCGGTGATGGCGTTGAGCGGCCCAGGCGGGAAGACACCAGGGCTGAGGCCGAGGTCGCGCAGGCGTGGAGGCGTGCCGGGCATGGACAGGACCAGGGAGAGCGCCAGGACGGCGGTGAGCTTCATTCGCGACGGCATTATAACGGCAGCAGGAGCACGCGTTGGCCGCAGCCCGCGCAGCCGTGAAAGCCTCCGCCTCGGAGATCGCCCGATGGTGCGCTCTCCGCTCCGAGCGGTATAACCGCCCATGGGCCTGCGTCCGGCCGCCCGGCGGCGCAGCGCTCCGCACCGTCAACGCCGTGACCGGAGGGAGCCATGACGACACGTTCCTCCCGTAATATCCGTGTGAGAAGAGCGGCCGTGGTCCTGGCCGGGATCCTGGCTGCGATCGGCGCCGGCATCGTTCTGGCCCGGCCGCAGCCGCAGGAGCGGCGCGAGGAGGTCCCCGAGCGGGGCGAGAGCAGCTACACGCCGGTGCATGTCACCGAGAGCTTCCGGTCGATCCACGAGCGGATGAGCAGGGAGAAGCCCGAGGTGATGCGGCGGCAGAGGGCGCTGCTGGAGGCGCGCTACGACCTGGGCAGCCGTCCCGCGGCCGGGGTCACCTTCTCGGCGCGCTCCAAGCCGATCCAGGAGGGGGTGCGCGCGAAGCTGCCTCGCGGGGTGCGGAGCTGGGAAGAGCTGGCGAATCTCAGCCCCGATCAGGTCCGTGACAGGGACCTCTTCCCGGCCGGCTTCCTCCCCTTGCCTCACATCAACCATCCCGAAGGGGGGATGGTCTTCCCCCGGTTCCACATCGATCAGGTGCTGCGGCAGGACCGGCGCGACCTGAACCGCTTCGACATGGAGTTCGACATCCCGGAGCACTTCCTGCCGGCCTTCCCCCCGGCCATGTTCCTGACCACGCGCCCCGATCTGGGGGACGTGTCGCAGGGGCATCTGGTCACTCTCGACAACTTCCACGACCTGTTCGACGGCGTCCTCAATCCCAAGCAGCTCGACGGGCTGAGGCTGCTGGTGACCCCCTTCCCGCAGCAGCAGTTCAACGCCACCAACGACCGGCGGTCGGAACGCCCCAGCCTGGGGGTCACCTGCCTGGACTGCCACGCCAACGGGCACACCAACGCCGCCACGCACCTGGTGGGCGACATCCGGCCGCAGCACTTCCGCCGGCGCATCGACACGCCGTCGCTGCGGGGGGTGAATGTGCAGGGGCTGTTCGGGTCGCAGCGGGCGCTGCGCACGGTGGAGGATTTCACCGAGTTCGAGCAGCGCGCCGCCTACTTCGACGGGGACCCCGTGGCGGCGGCCAAGAAGGGGGTCAACATCCTGGAGCGCGGCTCGCAGGTGCACGACATGGCCGAGGTGCAGGAGCTGCTCGACTTCCCGCCGGCTCCGAAGCTCGACGTCTTCGGCAAGCTGGACCCGTCGAAGGCCACGCCTCAGGAGCTGCGCGGCCAGGAGGTGTTCTTCGGCAAGGGGCAGTGCTCAGTCTGCCATCCCGCTCCGAACTACACCGACGGCACGATGCACGACCTGAGGGTGTCGCGGTTCTTCACTCCCCGGGTCATCAACGGACGGGTGGCGGATCGGGAGGGGCCGATCAAGTCCTTCCCGCTGCGCGGGATCAAGGACTCGCCTCCCTACCTTCACGACGGCCGGCTGCTGACGCTGGACGACACGGTGGAGTTCTTCAACCTCGTCCTGCAGACCCGTCTGTCGGCCCAGGAGAAGAAGGACCTGGTCTCGTTCCTGCGGGCGCTGTAGACGCTACCGGCTGACCCCGAAGCGCAGGAAGGCGCCGGAATCCGCGTCGAACAGGCGGACCTCCAGGACCGTGCTGGGCCGCGTGTCGTGGTACACGTCCACGGCGACCTCCTCGACCCTGTCCTTGGGCCTGCGCAGCAGCCAGGCCCCCGCGGGGACCTCGCGGCGCAGCGCGGAGCACCGGCCGGGCGGCGGCTGGTGTCCGGGAGGCTTGCCCGGGTACCAGATGCGGCATTGGCCTGGAGGGGGCAGGTGCCCCGGAGGGATGCCGAGCGGCTTGACCTTGTGGTCGCGGCCGCCGCCCTTGCCGCCTTTCGGATCGGCCTGCGCGGGCTGGAGGGCGAGACAGGCCAGGATCAACGTGAGCGCGGTCGCTGTCTTCCATCGCATGGTGTCGCCTCCTCTGTTGACGTCCCGTACACATTGGCGCGCCGCCCGCGCCCTCGCAAAGGCGCGAAAGCGCCCGCGCCACGGGCGTTGCCGGGAACAGGCGGCTTGGAGGGCCCACCGGACGGCGGGCGCGCGGGGCGGCTTCACGCTCCCTGCCGCCGGGTGCTCCACCGCCTTTCCCACCATTTCTACATTGTCAAAACGGCCGGGGCTGCGTAGAATCCTCCTGTCCCGGCCCGAGGAACACTGGAGCCCGTGTCTGGCCTGCCTCCCATCCCCGCCTTCCTGTTCCGCCTGCTGACCCCGCACGCCGAGCGCCGCGAGGTGCTCGGCGACCTGGCGGCGGAGTACGCTCAGCATGTCCGCGCGCGCGGAAGGCTCGCCGCCAGGGTCTGGCTCTGGCGGCAGGCGGCAGGCTCCGTCCCGGCGCTGCTGCGGCGGGGATGGTGGAGGGGGTGGTCGGGGTTCGAGCCGGAGGCCAACCGCATGCAACCTGGAGGTCCGATGTTCGAGAGCTGGATCATGGATCTGCGTTTCTCCGCACGCCGCCTGTCGCGGCGCCCTGGCTACGCGGCGCTGGCGGTGCTGACGCTCGCGCTGGGGGCCGGCGGCACGGCCGCCATCGTCAGCATCCTGCGCGAGGTGATGGTCGAGCCGCTCCCCATGCGCGACGAGCACAGTGTGGGGATCCTCTGGTTCGGAGGGAGCTGGAACGAGCAGGAGTTCGTCTCCTTGCGCCCTCAGTTCCCGGGGTTCGAGCGCATGGCCGCCTACCGTCCGCTGGACGCGACGCTGGAGGTTCCGGGCCGGCCGCTGCGGCTGGTGCGGGGGATCACCTCCTCCGCGGAGTTGTTCGAGGTGCTGGGGGCGGCCCCGGCTCTGGGCCGGGTCTTCCAGGCCGGGGACGACCTTCAGGGGGCGCAGCCGGTGGCGGTGCTGAGCCATGGCCTGTGGCAGGACCTGGGGGCGGACCCGGCGATCCTGGGACAGCCGCTCTCCTTGGGAGGGGTCCCGCACTCGGTGGTGGGGGTGATGCCGCCGGGGTTCTGGTTCCCGAACCCGACGGTGCGGGTCTGGACCTCCACGGCGCTCCGGCCGGACAGCCGGTCGGGGATGTACACGCTGGTGGGGAGGCTGGAGAAGGGGCGCGCCATGGAGTCGATGCAGGGGCCGCTGGCGGCGCTGGCCCGCACGCTGGGCGAGCGCTTCCAGTACATGCCGCAGTGGGACAAGACCAGGTCCCCTTCGGTGAGCAGCGTGAGGGAGTTCCTCATCGGCGACATGCGGGCGAGCCTGCTGGCGACCTTCGTGGCGATGGCTCTGATCCTGGGGATCGCCTGCGTGAACGTGGCGGCGCTGATGCTGGGCCAGCTCGGTGGGCGCTCCACGGAGATGGCGGTGCGCGCGGCGCTGGGGGCGGGGCGGCGCCGGCTGATGCAGCAGCTGGTCATGGAGGCGCTCCTCATCGGAGCGGCGGCGGGGGCGGCCGGGGCGGCCCTGGCGGCGGGGGGCTTCCGGGTGCTGAAGGCGGCGCTGCCTCTGGGGGCGCTGGCGGAGTCCGCGGAGCTGGACTGGACCATCTTCTGGGCGGCGGTGGCCACGGCGCTGGCGGCGGCGAGCCTGACGGCGCTGGTGCCGGGCCTGGCCATCTGGCGCGCGGACCCTCAGAGGGGGCTGGCGTCGTCGTCGCGCACGGTGGGAGTGAGCGCGCGCGGTGGCCGGCTGGAGGCGGGGCTGGTCGTGGGGCAGATCGGCCTGGCCGTGCTGCTGGCGTCGGGGGCGGGGCTCCTCCTGCGCAGCGTGGTGAACTTGAGGTCGATCGATCCTGGATGCGCGGTGGCGGGGGTGGCGGTGGTGGATGCGACGCTGCCGGCGCAGATCTCCCACGACCAGAGGCGGCTGGCGATCCTGGAGATGACGTCGTCGCTGGCGTCGCTGCCGGGGGTGAAGGCGGCGGGGGCGGTGCAGAAGCTGCCGCTGCGCGGGTCGGGGGACAACTGGGGGCTGACGGTCGACGGCAAGCCGGAGATGTCCGGCACGACGACCGCCTTCCGCCTGGTGACGCACGAGTACCTGCGGGCGATGGGGGCGAGGCTGGTGGCGGGGCGCCTGTTCGAGGCGGCCACGGACCGGCGCGACACGGAGATGGTGGTCGTGGTGAACGAGGCGATGGCGGCGAAGTACTTCCCGGGGGAGGACCCGATCGGCCGGGTGATCCGCACCTCCGCGCAGGTGCCCGAGCGGATCATCGGGGTGGTGGGAGACATGGCCGAGGCGGCGTTGACCGACGCGGCGGTCCCGGCGCGCTACGTGCTGTTCGAGCAGATCGGGTACACGCCGTCCAACGTCTCGTTCGTGCTGGCCGGTGAGAGGGAGTCGGACGTGCCGGCGCTCCTGGCGGCGGCGCGCGGGGTGGTGACCGGCTCGCCCAGGATGGCGCTGCAGCAGACCACGACGATGGAGTCGGTCTTCGAGCACGCGGTGGGGGCGCCGGGCCGGGTGTCGTCCCTGCTGGTGCTGCTGTCCGGGCTGGCTCTGGCGCTGGGGGCGGTGGGGGTGTACGGGGTCATCTCCCACTCCGTGGCGCGGCGGCGGCGCGACTTCGCGGTGCGCATCGCGCTGGGGCTGCCGCCGGCAAGGGTCACGGCGCAGGTGATCGGGCGCGGCCTGCGCCTGGCCGTGATGGGGAGCGCGCTGGGAGTGGCGGCGACCTTGGTCTCCACGAGGCCTCTGGCCTCGCTGCTGTACGGAGTGGGCGGGGCGGATCCCGCCGCTCTGTCGGGGGCGGCGCTGGCGCTGGTGGCGGTGGGGGCGGCGGCGGCCTTCGTGCCGGCCTGGCGCGCGGGGCGCACCGACCCGGCGGTCGTGCTGAGGCAGGAGTGACACCGTGACGCTGAGCAAGCGCGGCAAGGGGGGCGCCGGCGCGGCGGCGGCGCCGCTGGGGATGCTCGAGGAGCAGGTGATGCTGGCGGTGGTGCGCACGCAGGGGCGCGCCTACGGGATGACGGTGCGCCGGGAGCTCGAGATGGTGACGGGCCGATCGGTGGCCATCGGGTCGGTCTACGTCACGCTCGACCGGCTGGAGGCGAAGGGGCTGGTGGCGTCGCGGCGGGCCTCGGGATCGGGAGGGGACGCCGGCGGCTCTCGCCGGGTCTTCTCGGTGACCTCCGCCGGGGCGCGGGCGCTGGCCGACACCCGCGCGATGCGGCGGCGCCTGTGGCAGGGGATCGAGATCGGCTCGCTGCTGAAGGCGTAGGACGGAGGCACGGCGGGCTGGGGCCGGCCGGGGTCCGGGAGCGCCCCGTCCCGGCCGTCCGGGGGTGGGCGGAGCGTCCCGGATCCGGTCAGGCGGTGTGCGCTTGCGCGACGGGGCCGGGGGCGGCGCGTCGCTCGCGCGCGGCGCGGGGCCCGGATCCAGGGCAGGAGCCGTCGGATCGAGGCGGTGTCCTCTCCATTGGACCGGCTCCGATGGCTGGCCGGGATCTTGCAAAGTCCGCTGTCGGCGCCGCGAGGTGGTGAGAGCGCGGCCTCTTCAACGTTCACGATGATGGCGAGGAGGATGGACGATGCCCGGTCGGGTTCGCAGTGGCAGACTGACTCTCTATTGCGTGGTGGCGTTGCTGGTGCTGGGGGTCTCCTTCGCGCAGCAGCCGTCGCCGCCGGCTGTGGCGCATCCTTCGGTGACGCTGCCTGCCGAGCTGGCGCGCGTGCTCACCGACTACGAGGAGGCCTGGAGAAAGAAAGACTTCAAGGCGCTGGCGCAGCTCTTCGCCGAGGACGGCTTCGTGCTGGCCAGCGGCGGGCCGGCGGTGAGGGGGAGGTCGGCGATCGAGCAGCACTACCAGGGGATGGGCGGGCCGCTGTCGCTCCGGGCGCTGGCCTACGGCACAGAGGGGTCGGTCGGTTACATCATCGGGGGCTACTCGGGACTGCCCACCGGCCCCGATGAGGGGAAGTTCACCCTCACGCTTCGCAAGAAGGATGGCCGCTGGCTGATCATGTCCGACATGGACAACCTGAACCACCGCCCGCGCCCGCAGTGAGGCGGCGCGCCGGCTGGCGCGCAGCGGGCGAGGGCCAACGACAACCCCTGCTCCTGATCTATAGTCATCCCCCATGAGCGAGCTGCTGCCGCGCCTGCTCGGCGTGCTCCGGGACCACCTCGGCCTCAACCTCCAGAAGATCCACCCGCGGGTCACCCGCAGGCTCTACGCCGGCCGCGCCACGGTGCGCCACTGCGACGGGACCTGCTGCCGGGGAGGAGCCACGGTCTCGGTGGCCGAGAGGGATCGCGTGCTGCGGCACGCCGACATCGTCTCCGCGGCGATGACCTCGCCGGCCCGGCGGGATCCGTCCCGCTGGTTCAGCCGCAGGCTCTCCTTCGACGCTGACTTCACGGCCGGCTGGACGACCTGGACCCGCGTCGCGGACGGAGCGTGCGTCTTCTACCGCTCCGACGGCCTGTGCGCCCTTCAGGTGGCCGGCTCCGAGAGGCTGGGCTCTCCCTTCGCCCTCAAGCCCTCGGTCTGCCTCCTGTGGCCGCTGTGCATCCAGGACCGGACGCTGGAGGTCGGCTACGCCTGGTTCACCCGACGCAAGGAATGCTGCGCCCCGGTGAAGGTGGGCGGCCGCCGGACCATCCTCGAGGTCATGGGGTCCGACGAGCGGCTCATCGCCCAGATGTCCAGGCCGGAGAACTCCCGCGGCGGAGGTCCTCCCGGGCCGCGGGGCGCGCGTCCCCCCGAGCCGCCCTGCGCGCCCCGCAGCGGAGCAGGACGCTGATGCGCCGATCCGCGAAGGCCAAGGCTCTCCTCGCGCTGGCCCTGTCGGCGGCCGCGGCGGCGCCGGCGCCGGCGGACGCCCTGGCCGGCAGGCCCTCCTCCGCGTCCGGAGGGCTCACCCCGCCGCTGGCCGGCCGCCTCTCCCCCGGTTCCCGCTTCACGCCGTTCCAGACCCGGGCCCTGCTCCCCGGACGCAAGGAGCCGTCTCCCTTCGACCTCGGGGCGCTGGTGGGAAGCAAGCCGATCCTCATCTGCTACTGGGTGCCCGGTGAGCGCTCTGGGGAGGAGGCCCTGGTCGAGGCCCAGACCCTGGCGCGCGGGGAGTGGGCCGGCCGGGTGGAGACGCTGGGGGCGGTGCGCCTGGCAGGGGGGACGACCCTGGCCCGGGTGGTCGAGCGGGCGGCCGCGCTGAAGATCGAGATCCCGGTCATCGTCGAGGAGTCGTACGACATCGGCGGCGCCCTCGGCATCGCCTCGGCCCCCAGCCTCAGCCTGGTGGACGGCTCCGGCGTGCTGAGGGTGGCCGACGCCAGGAGCTTCCGCCAGCCGGTGGCCCCCGGCGAGACGCTGGCCGGGATGGCGGCCAGAGCATCACGGGGGGAGACCGTCCCCACCGTGGCCCGGCTCGCCCCCTGGTACCCCGCCTCCGAGCTGGTGGGGACCAGCCCCGCCACGCTCAGGCTGGCGCCCATCGCGGGAGGCCCGCCGGTGAGCGTCCCCTCCCCCCTGCCCGCGGGCGGCCGGAAGATCCGCGGCATCTGGTTCTGGCATCCCGACTGCGGCCACTGCAAGAACCAGCTTCCGGGACTGCTGGCCGCCGCCGCGACCTACGGGGCCTACCTCGATGTCGTCTCCGTGGTGAACACCGGGGGAGAGGCCGGCCGGCGCGCCACCGAGGCGGTCGTCAAGCAGTACAAGATCCCCTTCCCCGTGCTGGACGACGACGGCGGGCGCGCCGCCGAGACCTACCGGATCGTCTCCACCCCCACCATGATCTTCATCACGCCCGACGGCTCCATCGACTCGGTGTACACCAGCAGCTCGGCCAACTACGTCCCGATCGTCTCCGCCAAGATCCGATCCATCCTCAAGCTCCCCAGCCGCTTGCAGGGGAGCCGCCCCTCCGGCCGCTGACCGCGCCGTCCCGCGGGCGGTTGTTGACCGGCCGGCGCCGGCCGGGCTATTCTCGATCCGTTCCGGATTTGGTCGTGCTAGGCGGGGAGCTAGCGGTGCCCTGTAACCTGCAATCCGCTACAGCAGGGCTGAATTCCCTCTGAGCGGGGAAAGCGGAGGCGGCGGCAGCCAGGCGGAGATCCGGACCCGAGCCTCGTGCACTACGAATCCGTGAACCCCGTCAGGCCCGGAAGGGAGCAGCGGTAAGCGGACACTCGTAGGTGCCACGGGTCACCTTGGGCCCCACCGCCGCGGAGGCCGGCGCCGAGCGCGCCTCAATGGAGGGTGCACGGCCACTCCTCACGTTCTGCGTCCCACGGTACGCCCCGAGACGACGATGCCCGACGCACCGCACTACCAGGTTCTCGCACGCAAGTACCGGCCCCGCGCCTTCGACGAGGTCGTCGGCCAGGCCGGGGTGGTGGCCACCCTGCGCAACGCCATCACCCAGCAGAGGCTGCACCACGCGTACCTGTTCTCGGGGACCCGCGGGGTGGGCAAGACCACCCTGGCGCGGCTCTTCGCCCGGGCGCTGAACTGCGTGGAGGGGCCGACCCCGGTCCCCTGCGGCGACTGCCCGCCCTGCCGGGAGATCGCCGCCGGCACGTCGCTGGACGTCATCGAGATCGACGGCGCCTCCAACCGCAAGGTGGAGGACGTGGACCCTCTGCGCGAGGCGGCCCGCTACGCCCCGGCCCGCGACCGGCACAAGATCTTCCTGATCGACGAAGTGCACATGCTGTCCGAGACCGCCTTCAACGCGTTGCTCAAGATCCTCGAGGAGCCGCCCCCCAGGACGCTGTTCCTCTTCGCCACCACCGAGCCGGAGGAGGTCCCCGACACCATCCTGTCGCGCTGCCTCCACCTGGCCTGCCGCAGCGTCGGCCGCCCGGAGATCGCCGCCGCCCTGGCCCGCGTGGCCGCCGCCGAGTCGATCCAGGGGACCCCCGAAGCCTTCGATCTCATCGCCGGCCTGGCCGCGGGCTCCATGCGGGACGGGCTGAGCCTGCTCGACCAGGTCATCGCCTTCACCGGAGGCAAGGTCGAAGCCGCGGCCGTGCGCGAGTCGCTCGGCCTCATCGACCGGGGCCTGGTGCTCCGGTTCCTGGAGGCGATCGCGCGGCGCGAACCCGCCGGCGCGCTGCTGGTGATCGAGACCCTCTGCCAGGCCGGGGCCGACCTCACCCACTTCGCCCGCGAGGCGCTGGCCCGCGCCCGAGACGCCATGGTGTGCGGGGCCGCCGGGCCCGCCGGGGCGGCCTCGCTGGGCCTGAGCGAGGAGGAGGCCGAGGCGGGGCGGTCGCTGGCCGCGGCGCTGTCCGCCGACGGCCTGCTGCGCCTCAACCAGGCGCTGCTCGATCTGGCCGACAGGATCCGCCGCGACGAGCACCCCCGGTACCTGCTGGAGACGGCGGCCCT
>DATEEA010000049.1:0-3474 GCA_035281445.1 Candidatus Polarisedimenticolia bacterium | reverse complement strand
GGTGTGGGCGCCGCCGCCCTCATGCTCAACCCCTGGGGGGCGCGCCTGCTCGTGGTCCCCTGGCACATCGCCGGGGCGCTGGCTCCCGGCAACATCACCAACCCCGAGTGGCTCCGCCCGGCGATCCGGGACTTCCCCGTCTTCTACGTGGTGCTGGGCGCCGCCCTGGCCGCCGGCTCGGTCGCCGCGGCGCGCCGCGCGCCGCTGTCGCACGCGCGCCTGGCTATCCTGGCCGGGATCGGGCTGCTGGCCCTGTCCGGTGTCCGGCATGGAGGATTCTTCTTCGCGCTCCTGCCGCTGGCGCTGCCGCTCGGCAGCCTCGCGCCGAGGGCGCTCTCCCGGAGCGGAGGCCTCGCCGCGGCGGCGGCCTGCCTCGCCGCCGCCGGATGGATGGCGGCCGTCCCTCCACCCGGTGCGTCCGTGGGGATCGGCGTCGAGACGGGACGGTTCCCAGAGCGCGCCGCCGACTTCGTGGAAGCGCACCTTCCGGAAGCGCGCCTGTACAACGACGTCGCGTTCGGCGGCTACCTGATCTGGCGAGGCCATCCGGGACGCAAGGTCTTCATCGACGGGCGCAACGAGGTCCATGCCCCCCTCCTGCACGAGCTGGCCCGATCGATCGACGACGGCCTGGCGTGGCGGGCCCTCCTCGATCGCCACCGGATCGACGGGGCGGTGGCCGCCTACCGCCGGGCGCCGGTTCAGGTCCGCCGGCCCGGATCGGCCGAGCCGGCCCTGGCCACGTTCAGCGAGCTGCACTTCCCCCGGAGCCGGTGGGCCCTGGTGCACTGGGACGAGACGGCCATGGTATTCGTCCGGCGGGACGGGAAATTCGCCCCGCTGGCGGCCACATCGGAGTATCTTTGGGTGCGGCCGGAGGCATGGCTGGCGGGGCTTCCGTGGGCCGATCCCGGTGCCCCGCCCGGCGCCGTCGCGGCGGAGCTGGAGCGGAAGCTGCGGCTGGACCCGCAGTGCGGTCTGGCCAACGAGCTGGCCAGGGTGTACGGTGGCGGGCGGACGCCGGGGCGCGAGCAGCGCGACCTGCGAGGTCCTGCGGGAGGATCACATTAATATGAGAAGGCACCGGAAGGACGGCGGGTTCACGCTCATCGAGCTGCTCATCGTGGTGGCGATCATCGGCATCATCGCCGCCATCGCCATCCCCAACCTCATGAACGCGATGGACCGCGCCAAGCAGAAGCGGACGATGGCCGACATCAAAGCCATCCAGAACGGCCTGGAGCAGTACGCCATCGACATGAACAACTACCCCGTGTCCACATCGCTGGCCACCATCGCCTCGCTGGGCGGGGCCAACATGGGGCTGGAGCCGAACTACGTGAAAGTGGTCCCGACCCGCGACGGCTGGGCCGGACCTCTCTACTATGGCTCCGACACAGCCGGGGTGGGATCGGACTACACCATCGTTTCCTACGGCAAGGACCGGCGGATCAGCCCCGGCAGCAGGGGCTCCACCAACGACTTCGACTGCGACATCATCTTCCAGAACGGGGTCTTCACGGCGGCCCCGGAGGGCGGCCAGAACTGAGGAGCCGTCAACCTTCCGACGCTCCCGGCCGGCAGGGCCCCGCTTCACCCCTCACCCAGGGCTCGCGCCGGCCGACGTGACTTTTTTTGTCACCGGCCCCTGACACGAGATGCGCCTGCGGGCCGCCCCGGCTCCCGTTCCGCCCGGGGCTCGTCAATCATATAACCATTGTTTTTAGTTATAGTTGACTCGCATATGCGCCGGCTTGAATTGGTCATGGCATCTGGCTTGCTCTGCATCGGCGGCAAAGGAGGAACACCGCCAATGAGGAACTTGAGGAAGCAGACCGGTTTCACGCTGATCGAGCTGCTGATCGTCGTGGCCATCATCGGCATCATCGCGGCGATCGCGATCCCGAACCTGCTGAACGCGATCGATCGCGGCAAGCAGAAGCGGTCGATGGCCGACATGCGCTCTCTGGGCACGGCCTGCGAGTCGTACGCGGTCGACACCAACTTCTATCCGATCTCGACCTCGATGGCGACGCTGGACTCGCTCGATCCGGCCACGATCGGCATCGAGCCGGTGTACATCAAGCTGGCTCCGACCAAGGACGGCTGGGGCGGGCTGTACTACTACGGCTCGGACACGGCCGGCGCCGGGTCCGACTACACCATCACCACCTACGCCAAGGACAAGACGGTCAGCAGCGGCAGCGCCGGCGCGACCCAGGACTTCGACTGCGACATCATCTTCCAGAACGGCACGTTCACGGCCTATCCGGAAGGGGTCCAGACCTAGTTCGTACTCGTGGACCGGCGGGACCGGCGCCCGCGGGCGCCGCTCCCGCCGGTTTCGCTTTTCCCGGCGGCCCGGCCGCCGGACAGGGAGCGGCGACGTGGTCCATCAGACGGGATCGAAGGGGTTCACGCTGATCGAGCTGCTGGTCGTGGTGGCCATCATCGGCGTCATCACGGCCATCGCCATCCCGGCGCTGCAGACGGCGCTGGACAAAGGCAAGCAGCGCTCCACGATGGCCGACATGCGCGGGATCGCCACCGGCGTGCAGATGTACGAGATCGACCACAGCATCTTCCCCGACGACGGCACCCCCGCGACCACGCTGTCCACCCTTCTGCAGCCCCACACCAAGGCCCTGATGCCCCACAACGATCACTGGCTTCACGCCTACGAGTACCACTCGGACAACTTTACTTGGTATTCTCTGGAGTCGTTCGGCAAGGACGGGATCGACGGCGTCGACATCACGCCGGCCACCCGCCTGCAGTTCGAGCTCGATCTGGTCTACGCCACGGGCAGCTTCTCCAACGCCCCCGAGTGATCCGCCGTCGGCGGGGGGCGCCTGGGCCGCCCGCCGGGGACAGCGACTGAGCCCAGCCTCCACCAGGCCTCTCGTTCTCGCACTCATCGCCGCCGTGCTGCTCGCCGCCTGGCGGCCGCCGCACGTCGATCCGTCGTCGTGGGGGATCGTCATCTCCCTGTGCGCGCTGGCCTGCGCGCTCGCCCCGCGGCGGGAGATCTCCACGCGGAGCCGCTGGGCGCTGGCGGGCGCCGCGGCGCTGGGCTGCGCGTCGCTGGCCGCCTCCTGCCAGGGTCTGCAGTCGGCGCGCACCCTGGTGCTGTTCTCGGCGTACGGCTTCGCCGCCTGGGCCTGCGCCGCCCACGCCTCGGGCTGCCCGGCCGGCTCCCCGCGGCGGCGAGGGCTCGACCTGGCCATCGCCGCGGCGGGGACCGCCCTGGCCACGCACGGTCTCTACCAGGCCTTCTACGGCTTCGGCCGCATGGCGGCCGCGCTGGGGCCCGACGCGCCCGAGGCGCTGCGGTCCCGCATCGCATCCGGGCGCGCGGTGGGCACGCTCGGGCTGCCCGGAAGCCTGGCCGGGCTCCTGATCCTCTCCATCCCGGTGACCGCCGGGCTGCTGCTGGCGTCGCGCGCCAGCCGCTCGCCGTGGCGCGCCGTGGCC
>DATEEA010000048.1:0-88273 GCA_035281445.1 Candidatus Polarisedimenticolia bacterium | reverse complement strand
TGCCCGACGCCATGACACGCTCCCACCGGCCGTCCCGCAGAATGCTGGCGGCGATACTGGTGGCATGCTACGGCATGCTGGCGTGGATCGCCACGGCGCCCCACCCGCACGCCATGCCGGACAGCCAGCGTCTGCGCACCGCCGGTCCGGCGTGGATCGGCGAGGGCGCAGCCGACTCCGGGACGGCGGCCCATCCCGGCCACGGGGCCTGCCCGCTGTGCGCCTGGAGCCGCACCGGCTGCCGTCCCGCCCTGGCCTCCGCGTCAGGAGCCCCGCCGGCCGCCGCCCTCCGGCCCGCACCTCACCACGAGCCGCTCGTCCCGCTCCCGGCGCAGTCGCGGCCGGCCCAGCTCCGGGCCCCACCGGCCGCTGTCTAGGCGACGCCACCGCGATCCGGCGCCCGAGGCACACGGCCGGATCCCCCACCGGCCCGCACTTCCCGGAGACAGCCCATGAGATCATCGCTCGTCCGCTCCGTTCTTCCCCGCGCCGCGGCCGCCCTGCTCGCTGCCTGCCTGGCATCCTCCGCGCGGCCCGCGATCGCCCGGCAGGACGCCTCCCTCGAGGAGCTGCGTCGCGAGATCGAGATCCTCAAGAGCGCTCTGGCCGCGCTGGAGCAGCGCCTGGCGGGGCTGCAGGAGGCGGCCCGCCCCGGGACGGCCGCCGCCGGCCCGGCGCCCGCGCCGTCCCCTCCCGGGACGCCGCTCCCCCCGGAACGCGGGGACACCGCCTCGGAGAGCGCCTCTGCGTTGCTCCCGCCCTCGGGCGCCGGCGGGCCTCCCGGCGCGCGGCCGGGCTCCAGCCTGTTCAATCCGGACATCGGGGCCGTCTTCCAGGCGATCGGAAACGCCTCGCTGCGCCACGATCGCGACCAGGACTGGTTCACCCTCAGCGAGGCGGAGATCGGCCTGCAGTCGGTGGTCGATCCCTACGCGCGCGTGGACCTCTTCCTCTCGTTCAACGCCGAGGGGGAGGCCGAGGTGGAGGAGGGGACGGTGACCACCACCGCGCTTCCCGGGGGGCTCCGGCTCAAGGGGGGACGCTTCAGGAGCTCCTTCGGCCGGTGGAACAGGCTGCACGACCACCAGTTCTTCACCGTGGACTCCCCCGACGTGCTGGGGGCCCTGTTCGGCGAGGAAGGGCTGGCCGGCGACGGGCTCTCGCTCGACTGGCTGATCCCCACGATAGGATCCCTCTACCTGGAGTCGATCACCGAGGTGGCCAGCGCCCGCAGCGAGGCGGTCTTCGGCGCGCAGGGGCGGGAGCCGCTCGTCCTTCAGAGGCTCGGCTCGGTCTTCACCCTCACGTCCCAGGCCACCCTGGGGGCAGGCCTCTCCGCCGCCGCGGGACGATCCGGCCCGTCGCAGGCTCTGATCGATGCGCTGGAGGAGGCGGGGCTGACCGGAGTCTTGGAGCCCGAGGACGACCTTCCGGCAAGGGCCGCCGGCGTGGACGTCTCCTTCAAGTGGAAGCCGGCCAGGACCGGCCTCTACCGCTCGGCCACCCTGCAGGGAGAGCTGATGGAGGCCCGGGGCCGCGCGCAGAGACTGGAGGACGGACGGCTGCGCAAGCGGACCGAGCGGGTCACCGGAGGCTACGCGCTGGGGGAGTACCAGTTCGCCCGGCGCTGGAGAGCGGGCCTGCGCTACGACGCAGCGGAGTTCGCCGGGGCTCCGGAGGCGCGCCAGAGCGCCCTGTCCGCGGTGCTGCGGATGGCGCCGAGCGAGTTCCAGGAGATCCGCTTCCAGGTGAAGCGCAGCCGCCGCAACCCCGAAGGAGCCGCGTTGTTCGACGGGATCGACGACGACACGGAGCTGTTCATCGAGTGGATCCCGGCCATCGGCGCCCACGCCGCGCACGCCTATTGAGGAGAGCCGCCATGCATCCGGCATCAGCGATCGGCGTCGGGCTGGCCGCCCTGCTGGCGGCCCCCGCCGCCGGGGAGGACCCCTCCCGCCCACCCCTGCCGGTCGTGGCCACGGTCCCCAACCTCGGATCCATCGCCGCCGAGGTCGGGGGCGGCCGCGCCGCGGTCACCACCATCGCCTCGGGGGTGCAGGACGCGCACTTCGTGGATCCCAAGCCCAGCTTCATCGTGACCCTGCGGCGGGCCAGGCTGCTGATCGTCAACGGCCTGGATCTCGAGATCGGCTGGGTGCCTCCCCTGACGCAGGGAGCCCGCAACCCGCGCGTGCTGCCGGGCGGCGAAGGCTACCTGGACGTCTCCGCGGTGATGAGGGTCCTGGAAGTCCCCGGCGGACCGGTGAGCCGGGCCCAGGGAGACGTCCATCCCTACGGCAATCCTCACTACATGGCCGATCCGCTCAACGGAGAGCTCGCCGCCGGGGCCATCGCCGCGGCGCTGTCGCGTGAGTCCCCCCAGGACGCGGGCCTGTTCGAGTCCCGTCGAGCGGCCTTCGTGCAGCGGCTGCACGAAGCCCTGTTCGGCGCAGACCTGGTGCGGGAGGTAGGCGGAGCCAAGCTCGCGCGACTGGCCCGCTCGGGAGAGCTGGACCCCTTCCTGGCGGCCTCTGCCGGTCAGGCCGCCCCGCCCCTGGGAGGGTGGATGGGCAGGATGCGGCCGCTGCGGGGGGCCCGCATCGTCACCTATCACCGGGACTACAGCTACTTCGCCGAGCGCTTCGGGCTGGTGGTCGTGGACCACGTCGAGCCCAAGCCGGGGATCCCTCCGTCGGCCCGCCACCGCGCGGAGCTTCGCGGCCGGCTGAAGGATGGCGGGGTCCGGCTGATCGTGACCCGCCCCTACGTCGAGCACCGCTCCACAGAGGAGCTGAGCCGCGCCACCGGCGTTCCCGTGGCCACCCTTCCTCTGGAGGTGGGGGGCCATCCCGAGGCCGTGGACTACATCTCACTGTTCGACGTGGTGACCTCGGCCCTGGCCTCCTCCGCGGCGCCGGCGAGAGGACCCTAGCGGAATGTCCGAGGCTCTGGAAGTCCTGGTCCTGCCCTTCCTGGCCTGCCTGGTCCTGACCGGCATCCACGCCTACCTGGGGATCCACGTCCTGAGCCGCAAGGTGATCTTCGTGGACATCGCCCTGGCCCAGATCGCCGCGCTGGGCGCCACCGTCGCCTTCCTGCTCGGCCACGATCCACGATCCGGGGGCGCGTACTGGTTCTCCCTGTCGTTCGCCGTGGCGGCCGCGGCGGTGTTCGCGCTGACCCGCACGCGCAGGGAGCGGGTGCCGCAGGAGGCGATCATCGGCCTGACCTACGCCGTGGCCTCCGCCGCCGCGATCCTGCTGGCCGACGCGTCGCCGCACGGCGCGGAGCACCTCAAGGACCTGCTGGCGGGGAGCATCGTATGGGTCACCCCCCATCAGCTCGCCCGCACTGCGGTCCTCTACGCCGTGCTGGGGATCGTGCACGTCGCCTTCAGACGCACCTTCCTGCTGATCTCGCTGGATCCCGAGCGGGCCTACGCCAGTGGCGTCCGGGTGCGGCTGTGGGACTTCCTCTTCTATCTCACGTTCGGGGTGGTGATCACCTCCTCGGTGCAGATCGCCGGGGTCCTTCTGGTGTTCTGCTACCTGGTGGCGCCCGCGGTCTTCGGGGCGATGTTCTCGGACCGGCTGCGCACCAGGCTGCTGCTGGGCTGGGGGCTGGGGACGGTGGTGTCGGCGGCCGGGCTGCTCGTCTCCTACGACCGGCCCTCCGGACCCACCATCATGGTCTGCTTCGCCCTGGCGCTGGCGCTGGGGGGGGCCGCCCGATGGGCCGCGGCGTCGCTGCCGCGCCCTGCCGCCGGCGCGGTCATGGCCGCTCTGGCCGCGGCCGCCCTGTCGGCCCTGTGGTGGGGGGCGCACCCCGGCGAGAGCCACCCGGCGGGACACCGTCATCCGGGAGGAGGGCCGGCGGAGCGCGCGACGCGCGAGCCGGGCGCGTCGCACGACATCGGGGAGAGCCTGGACGACCTCCGCCTGGCGCTGGCCGACTCCCACGCCGCGGTGCGGGCGGAGGCCGTGGAGCATCTGGCCGATCGGGGGGATCGCGCGGCGATCCCGTTGATCGCGCGCGCGCTCGCCGATCCCTCCACGGAGGTCCGCGAGGCCGCGGCCTCCGCCCTGGGCCGGCTGGGGGATCGCTCCGCCGTGGAGCCCCTGATGCGCTCGGCCTCCGATCCGGCGGAGGACGAGTGGGTCCGCCTGCACGCCGCCGAATCGGCGGCCCTGCTGGGTGAGCCAGCCGGAGCCGGCCGCCTGATCGAGCTGGCAGGGTCCGCGGGGGCGCGCCTGGTCCGGTCCCGGGCGCTGGCTGCGGTGGCGCGGCTGGCCGGAGTCCCCCCGCAGCGCGCCGGCGACGATCCCGACGCTCCCGCGGCGGACCGCCTCAGGCGGCGGCTCGAGCGGTGGTACGAGAGCCACCGGGAGGAGCTGGCCTGGGATCCGGAGGCCAAGGCGTACCGGCCTGGGGCCGGGCCCTGAGCCACGCGGGCTCGACGGCTCCGGATGCCTGTGATAGTGTCGGCTTCCATGAAGTTCGTCCGTCCCGTGCTGGCCGCCATGGCGGCCGTCCTCCTTCTGGCAGGCTACTTCCTGACGGTGCGCGTCCCTTCGGACGGTGCTGCGGTGCTGGAAAGCGGCCCTCCCGGCGAGGCGCTCCTCGGTCTGAAGCCGGGCTTCCATGTGCGCCGCCCCGGAAGCCGCGTGATCCTCTACGCCGATCTGAGCGCGGAGACGTCCGGCGAAGTGCTGGTCACCCCCTCCACCGGCGGCGAGGTGCCGATCCGATTCAAGGTCTCGGGCCGGGCCGACGCCGGACGCATCGCCGAGATCCACCGGGCGGCTGCGGGCCGCACGCTGCCCGAATTCCTGGCCAGCCAGGCGGGCGCCATCCTCAGCGGGATCGCCTCGCAGGCGGAGGCGGTGGAGCTCCTCACCCCCGCCTTCCGCGACCGGGCCGCCGCGGAGCTGGCCGCGGCGCTGGAGCGGAGCGGGCTGGCGCAGGCGCAGGTGGATCTCCCACCCGCCGATCCCGACACCCTCATGGCCGCCACGCACTACTTGGCGTCACGAGGCGAGGCCTTCAAGGTGCGCCTCACGCTGGCCGAGGCGCTGCGGGACGCGGAAGGGGCCAGGAGCTGGAAGCTCCTCACCGCCATGGGTTACGTGAACGAATCCGAGAAGCTCTTCCTGGACGCGGAGAAGAACTACCTGGACGCGCTGGCGCTCGACCCCGCCGCGCTGCCGCCGATGGCGCAGCTCGTCACCCTCTACTCCGCGGTCGGAGAGTGGGCGAAGCTGCGCCGCGTCCTTGACGCCGCGCGCGCGGCCAGGCCCGACTCGCTGCAGCACATCAACTGGCTGGCGATGGTCATGACCCGGCTGGACGATCCGGCGGGAGCCGAGAGGATGCTGCGACAGGGACTCGAGCAGGAGCCGGACAACGCCGCGCTGCTGGCCAACCTGGGAGCCTTGTACGTCAAGCAGGGGCGCGTGGAGGAGGCGCGGGCAGCCTTCCAGAAGGCGGTGGACTCGGCCCCGTCGAGCCAGCAGGCCCTGTTCAACATGGGGTCGGCCCTGGCCGCGGAAGGCCGCCATGCCGAGGCCCTCCCCTATCTGGAGCGGGCCGCCGAGGCGGGGCCCATGAGCCACCCGCTGGCCTCCACGCTGGCCGCGGTGCACGCGCAGGCGGGCGACGCGGCGCGCGCCGCGCTGTACCGCAAGCAGGCCGAGCAGCTTCGGCCGCCCCAGGGAACGGGGGGGGCCCAGGCCGCGCTGGAGTCCCGCGGCCGGAAGCCTTGAACCGGGGGGGGCCTCGCATCCGGGCTTGATCGCCCGGCGCGGGGGACCATCTTCTTCCAGGCACGCGGGGCGGGGCGCCCCGGCGGAAGGGGGACATGGCCGCGCTCAGGTTCCTGCAGCTCTCGGACCTCCATCTCGACTCCAGCCTGCAGTCAGGCCGCCTGGCCCTTCCCGCGGAGAAAGCGCGCACGCGCCGCGCGGAGCTGCGCCAGATCGTCCCTCGCGCGGCCGACCTGGCCCGCCAGCGGGGGGTGGAGCTGGTGCTCATCGCGGGAGACCTCTTCGACGACGAGGCGATCACCCAGGACACCATCAACTTCGTCATCGACCACCTGGCGGCCATGGCCCCCATCCCCGTGGTGATCGCGCCGGGCAACCACGATTTCTACTCCCTGGGCAGTCCCTACAACGACGATCTCCTCGCCGCGCGCAAGCAGCGGCTCTGGCCCGGCAACGTGCACATCTTCCGCGACGGCGCCTGGAGCACCCACTCTCCGGCCCGGCTCCCCGCCGTGCGGATCACCGGGATGGCTCACGCCGCCAATGCCGCGCTCACCGACCGGCTCCTGGCCCGTCCCTTGCCCCGCCCCCCGGCCTCGGAGGAGACGCTCGATCTGCTGATCCTCCACGGCTCGCGCGACCACGCGCGCATCCCGTCCGGCAAGCTCAGGACGCTTCCCTTCTCCGACGCCGAGCTGGCCGCACAGGGTTTCGACTACGCCGCGGTGGGCCACTACCACGACCACGCCCTCATCCACGATCCGTCGGGGAAGATCGCCGGGGCCTACGCCGGCTGCCCGGCCGGCCGAGGACTGGACGAGGAGGGCGAGCGTCACGTCCTGCTGGGGGAGATCGTCAAGGAGAAGGGCGCCGCCAGAGTGTCCCTGGAGAAGGTCCGCCTGGACCGCCGGGCGGTGCGCTCCATCGAGGTGAGCTGCACCGGGGCCACCCACCGCGACGCCATCCTCCGCCGCGTGGAGGACGCCCTGGCCCTCCGGGGGGCCGAGGCCGGGGACCTGATTCACCTGCGGCTCACCGGCAGGGTGGCTCCGGGGATCGATCCCCGTCCGCCCGAGGGGGCCTTCGACGAGCGCTTCTTCCACCTGGCCGTGGACGCCTCGCGGCTCAAGCCCGACTACGATGTGGAGCGCTACCGCGACGAGTCGCTGCGCACCACCGAGGCCAGGTTCGCCCGCGAGATGCTGCGCCGCATCGAGGCCGAGGACGATCACGCAAGGCGCCGGCTGCTGGAGAACGCCCTCTACTACGGTCTCGACGCCTTGATCCAGAAGGACGTCGCTCCCCGGTACGAGGACTGACGTGCGGATCCGCAGGCTGACCATCGCCGGCTTCGGGAGCCTGAAGGGCGATTTCATCTTCTCGTCCGACCGCTGCAACCTGGTGCTGGAGCCGAACGAGAGCGGTAAGAGCACCCTGGCCGCCGCCATCCTGGCCGGCCTGTACGGCCTCCCCCGGCAGCGCTCCTCGCGGGAGCGCCCCATCAAGCCGAAGGAGCGATTCCGTCCCTGGAGCGGGGGGCCCTTCGGGCTGACCATGGAGGTGGAGACCGCTGACCGCGGGCTGGTGATCCAGCGCGACTTCCAGAAGGAGGCCGCCCTCGTCCTGGACGCCCGCACGGGCAAGGAGATCACCCGGGAGTTTTCCCGCGGCAAGGACCTCGTGGAGGTGGGAGAGGCGCTGACCGGGGTCTCGCGCGAGGACTTCGCCCGCTGCTGCTTCGTGGGCCAGCGGGACATCGAGGGCCTGCGCGAGGCCGAGGGACTGACCCACGCGCTGCAGCGGATCGCCTCGTCGCAGCAGGGGGACACCGCGGCCGGAGAAGCCCTGGCCGCGCTGGCGCGGGCCGTGGACGAGGAGTACCGCGGCATGGTGCTCGGCAAGGGCAAGGTGGACACCGAGATCAGGAGGCTGCAGCAGGAGATCGATCCGGTCCGCGCGGAGATGGAGGAGATCGCCGGCCGGCGCCGCCAGTCCGAGGAGAAGATCCGGCGCCTGGAGCAGGCGACGGCCGCGGAGCGCCGGGCGGAGGCCGCGCTGGCCCGCGCCGATGCGCTGCACCTGCTGGCCGCGCGGGCCGAGGCGGAGGCCGCGAGGCAGCAGTGCCTGCGCGACGATCGCGAGATGGCCGACTACCAGCGGGAGCAAGACGACCTGGCTCCTTTCTCCTCCTTCCCCTCCTCGCGGCTGGGACGCCTGCGCGAGCTCAAGGGGACCATCGGGTCCCTGAAGGCGCGGCACGCCGAGGCGCAGCGGCGCCTGCGCGAGGAGATCGAGGTCCCCCTGGAGGAAGCCCGGCGCCGGGCCGCAGAGCTGCCGGGGCTGGGGGAGCTGGGGTCGGACGCCGCCGCCGACGCCGCGGGACGCGTCGCCGTTCTGGCCGATCTGTGGCGGCAGCGGCGCGGCAAGCGCGCCGCGGGACGGCGCGAAGAGCGGCGCCTGCGCGGCGAGGGGATCGAGCCGGGACGGGTCAGCCAGCTGGCCGCCTTGATGTCCCGGCTCCGCCCGGAGGACCACGCGTTCGTCGCCGCTTACCGCGAGCGGGCGCTGGAGCTGAAGGCGGCGCTGGCCGAGACCGAGCGCAGACGCGACAATCTCACCCGGTCGGAGACCGGGTCCCCTCTCCTGGTTCCGCTCCCCGCCCGCCGCGGCGAGCGGGCCGCCGTCCTGCTGCTCTTCGGCGGGGCCATCTTGAGCCTGCTCGTCCCGTTCGCCCTGGACAGCAAGCTGCCGCTCCTGATCACCCTGTTCATGACCTTCGCCGGCCTGATCTGGTGGCTGATGCAGCAGGAGAAGCGTCCCATTCCCGGCGCGGAGCAGTTCGGCACGGAGCTGCAGCGGATCCAGACCGAGGTGTGGGGACTGGAGAAGGACCTGGCCGGACTCCACGACACCCTGGCCCGCCTGGCGCTTCCGCTCGGCTACGCGGCGCCGGAGCAGCTCGTGGAGCAGCACCGCGAGCTGGAGAGACTGCAGCAGCAGTCGGCCGCGCTGGCGGCGCTGGCATCGGGGCTCCAGGAGATCCAGCAGCGCTACGTGGCCGCGTCCCAGGAGGTCGTCAAGCTGATGGACCGGGCCGGGTGCCCGCAGGGTTCCCGCCCGATCACCCCCCGCGCCGCGGCGCGCTTCCGCGATCGGCTCTCGGCCGCCCTGGAGGCCCGCGCGCGGGCCACGGCCCTGGAGGCCGAGCGGGAGGCGGCGCTGCGCGACGTGGCCCTCGCCGGCCTGGAGATCGAACGGGCTCGATCGGAGGCCCGGACCATCCTGGAGGAGGCCTTCGGCGCGGGAGCTCCGCTCGACGACCTGGAGGCGGCCATCGTCCGTTTCGAGGACGGGGCCGCCCGACGCGAGCGCCACGAGCGGCTGACGAAGGAGATCCTCCCGGCCATCGAGCGGCGGCACGCCATCCCCCCGGGGGTGCGGGCCGAGGAGCTGCGCGTGGACGCCGAGGTCCTCGATCGGCAGATCGCCCGGGCGGCGGCGCAGGATCCGTCGCTCGGAAGCCTGGTCCCCGATCGTCCCAGCCGCGACTACGCCGAGCAGAAACGCCGGCTTCAGGAGGAGATCCGGACGGCGCAGACGGAGCGCCTGACTCTTTCCGACGAGCTCGGAGACGTTCTCAAGGAGTACCGCCGCGACTACCCGGGCCGGCAGACGCTCCTGCAGGAGCTGGAGACGGCCCTGGCGCGGGCCGTCTCCTTCCGCGAGGCCGTGGCCCTGGCCTCCGACGTGCTGGCGCGTCTCTCCCGAGAGGCGTACGCGGAATGGGCCGACGTCCTCAACGAGAAGACCAGCGACCTGCTGCGGCGCATCAACCCCGCCTACGGCGACGTGCGCTTCGACACCGATCTGAGCTTCACCCTGCGGCACGCGGCCACCGCCCAGAGGCTGGACCAGGCGGCGGTCGACGCGCACCTGAGCACCGGGGCGCGCGATCAGATCTACCTGGCGGTCAGGATGGCGGTGTCGGACTACCTCTCCTCCGCGGAGTCGCGCCTGCCGTTCATCCTCGACGACCCGTTCTCCTGCTTCGACGACGCCCGCTTCGCCCGGGCCATGGAGTTCCTGCTCGACAGCATCGGCCGCCGCCACCAGGTGATCCTCCTGTCCTGCCACGAGGCGCGTCACCGCCTCTGGCTCTCCACCGCCCCGGCGGAGACGGCGGGGCGGGTGCGCGTGGTGGACCTCGCCCCCCTCTCCGCGGCATGACTCATGCGACGGGGTTGCGATGACCCCGCCACGCCCATCCGCGGCGCACGTTGTGTAGACTGCTCCCCGGAGACCGCAGACTCGTGTCCAGCCTCACCCCCATGTTCGAGCAGTACCAGCGGATCAAGCAGGAGCACGCCGATGCCATCCTGATGTTCCGCATGGGCGACTTCTACGAGATGTTCTTCGACGACGCGCTGAAGGCCTCCCCTCTGCTGGAGATCGCCCTGACCGCCCGGGGCCGCGGGACCGGCAACGAAGCTCCCATGTGCGGCGTGCCCCATCACGCGGTCGATTCCTACATCGCCAGGCTGATCGCCTCCGGGCTGAAGGTGGCTGTCTGCGATCAGGTCGAGGAGTCGGGGCAGGCGCGGGGCCTGGTCCGGCGCGAGGTGGTGAGAGTGGTGAGCCCCGGAACGGTGACCGATCCCGGAGCTCTGGACGCCAGGGAGAATCTCTACATCGGCTGCATTCTTCCTTCGGAAGAGGCGGCGGGCGCCGCCTTCGTGGATCTCTCCACGGGAGAGCTGCGCGTGGCCGAGCCGGCCGGCCGGGGCCACGAGCTCGCGCTGCTGATGGCCGCCTTCAGGCCTCGCGAGATCCTCGTCCCGGAGGGGACCGACCCGGAGCCCCTGCTGGACGGGGCCGGGGACCCGGCGCCCGCCGCCGGGACGCTCCCCTCCTGGTCCTTCGGCCGCGACGCGGCCTGGCGCGCGGTCCTCGAGCAGATGGGGACCATCACACTGGAAGGGTTCGGCTGCCAGGAGATGGACCTGGGAGTCAGGGCCGCCGGCGCCCTGCTGCACCATCTGCGGGCCACGCAGCGAAGCGCCCTGGCGCACATCAGGAGGATCGTGCCGCACCGGACGGCGGACCACATGGTGCTGGACGCTCCCACTCTCCGCTCGCTGGAGGTGGTCCGGTCCCTGGCGGACGGCGGGCGGGCGGGGTCGCTGCTGTCCGTGCTCGACAGGACCCTGACCTCGATGGGCGCTCGCCTCCTTCAGCGCTGGCTGGTGTCGCCGCCGCGCGACGAACATGTGGTGCGCGCCCGTCACGAAGCGGTGGGCGAGCTCCTGGGGGACGAGCGGGCCCGCGAGACGCTGCGCGGGCTGCTCAAGCCGGTGCGGGACGTGGAGAGGCTTCTCGGGCGGGCCACGCTGGGGACGGCCAACGCCCGGGACCTGGTGGCGCTGAGGGATTCGCTGGCGCCGCTGCCGGCCGTGCGCGATCTGGCGGCGCGGCTGGGCGCGCCGCTCCTCACCGGCCGCCCGGGCCCGCTGGCTTCCGCGGACACGGCCGCCCCTCCCGGGAGCCTGGACGCCATGGAGGACCTGCACGCGGCCCTGGCCGGGGCGCTGGAGGACGAACCCCCCGCCGGGCTGAAGGACGGAGGGATCATCCGCGCCGGGCATGACGCCGCGCTGGACGACCTGCGCACCATCGCACGCGACGCGGCCTCGCACATCGCGGCCATCGAGACCCGCGAGAGACAGCGCAGCGGCATCAACTCTCTGAAGGTCCGCTACAACAGGGTGTTCGGCTACTCCATCGAGGTCTCGCGGGCCAACCTGGCGCTCGTCCCGCCCGACTACGAGCGCCGCCAGACCCTGGTCAACGCGGAGCGCTTCGTGACCCGCGAGCTCAAGGAGATGGAAGAGAAGATCCTCACCGCACGGGAGCGCAGCACGGAGATCGAGCACGGCATCTTCTGCCGGCTGCGCGACGCCGTGGCGGCCCACGGCTCGCGGCTGAAGGCGTCGGCTCAGCGCATCGCCGAGCTCGACGTGCTGGCCTCGCTGGCCGAGGTGGCCGCAGCGCGAGGGTACGTCCGACCCGAGATCACGTCCCGCCCCCGGACCCGCATCGTGGCCGGGCGTCACCCCATCGTCGAGGCCGTGCGCTCCCAGGAGCGGTTCGTCCCCAACGACACGACGCTGGGAGGCGACGGCGCTCGCATCCTCATCGTGACCGGGCCTAACATGGGAGGCAAGTCCACCTACCTGAGGCAGGTCGCGCTCATCTCCCTGATGGCCCAGGCAGGCTCCTTCGTTCCGGCGGAGGCCGCCGAGATCGGCCTGGCCGACAGGATCTTCTCGCGCATCGGCTCGTCCGACAACCTGGCCGGAGGCCAGTCCACGTTCATGGTGGAGATGCAGGAGACGGCCAACATCCTCCACAACGCCACGCCGCTCAGCCTCGTCCTGCTCGACGAGGTGGGACGCGGAACCAGCACGTTCGACGGCCTGTCGCTGGCGTGGGCCATCGTGGAGAGCCTGCGCGCGTCGTGCGGCACGGGCGGGCGCGTCCTCTTCGCCACCCACTACCACGAGCTGACCGACCTCTCCGCAACCCTGGCCGACGTGCGCAACCTGACCGTGGCGGTGGAGGAGTCCGGGCACGACGTGGTCTTCCTGCGTCGGATCGTGGAGGGCTCCGCGGATCGATCCTACGGGCTGCACGTGGCCCGGCTGGCCGGGCTCCCCCCGGGGGTCATCGAGCGCGCCCGCGAGGTGCTGGCCAACCTGGAGACCAACGAGCTGGGAGGCGACGGCCTCCCCAAGCTGGCCCGGCACCGGCCGGCGGGCGGTCGCGAGGCGGCCGGCGCCGGCCAGATGCCCCTGTTCGGCGCTCCGGAGGATCCCGCGGCGTCGGAGGTGGCCGAGGCCATCCGCCGCATGGATCCCGACGCCCTGACCCCTCTGGAAGCGCTCACCGCCCTTCACCGGCTGAGGCGGAGGCTGCGAGGGGATCCGGAATAGAAGAGCCGGAGCGTCGCCGCTCCGGCTCCCCAATCACCCGTTGCGGGGGAACGGGTGGAGTCCCGCCTGCCCTGCCCATCCCCTGCCTTCCCGTCCGGCCACTTCGGACGTGACAGGCAGGGCAGACGATCTTGTCAGGCTGCCCGCGGTGGCGGAGCCGCCGGCGCCAGGCCGGGTCTCCTCTCTCCTCCAGGCGTCCCGCCCGCAGCGGGCGCCTCCTGCCTTGCCGGGGCCTGGCCGCGCGCGCCGTTCGCGCGCCGGGCCGGCTCCTCGGCCATGGTCACGTCGCACCGCAACAGCGACCCGTCCGGCTGCCTGTACCGACCGATGATCCTTTGCTGCATCTGTCCACCTTCCGGGGCCCCGAGCCCCTCGCCGATGCGCCTTCCGTCCAACCTCCTCACCGCAGCCGTCAGTAAAGCAACGCCGGTGCCAGCGCGGCACAGGGCCCCTGGAACGGGCCGGCTCTTCTGCAACTCCTTGCAGAACGGTGGGTTCCGCGTCTCCTCGGCCCGGACCGCTTTGCGGCCTCCGCCGGTGCGTCGTTATCCCTTCCGGCAAGACCGTTGCCTGTTCGGTGCCATCGGGATCCCCGGCAGGAGACCGCCGGCCGCGCCTTGCGGGTGGCGCGGACGCCGATCGTGTGGTATAGAAACCGCGCCCGCCCCATCACTGGACCGGAGTCGAAGCGCGCATGGCGGATTCCTCCCCGAGATTGAGGTTGCTCGATCCGCACGGCAAGGATCGGCTCGTGCCGATCGACGGAGCCTGCTTCACCATAGGGCGGCGCCCGGGCAACGATCTGGTCCTTGCCGAAAAGGACATCTCACGGGTCCAGGCCGAGATCCGGCGCGAGGAAGGGAGTTGGGTCCTCGAGGACAAGGGGAGCCTGTTCGGCACCGCGGTCAACGGCGAGACGGTCGAGCGCCGCCTCCTGCGCAACAGGGACCTGATCGCCATGGGCCGCGACCGGCAGTTTGAGATGGTCTTCCTGCTGGAGGACCGGGTCAGCCGCATCCTGGAGGAAGTCGGCTCCAGGCCGCACACCGACTCCTCGCCCAACGTCGTCCGAAATCTGTCGATCCTCCTGGAGATCTCCAAGGGGCTCAACTCCACCACCTCCCTGCAGGATCTGCTGGAGCTCTCTCTGGACGCCGTGCTGGACGTCACGCAGGCCGAGAGGGGCTTCCTGATGCTGCGCGACGATCAAGGCCGGCTGACGGTCAGGGTGGCGCGCAAGCTGTCGGGCGAGACGCTCGAGGCGGAGGGGCTGCGGTTCAGCCGCAGCATCGTGGAGGAGGCCGCCTCGACGGGCCAGCCGCGCTTCCTCACCGACGTGCAGCGCGACGATGATGTCCGGGAGCGCTCCAGCGTGGTCGAGCTGGCGCTCCGATCGGTGCTCTGCCTGCCGCTGCGCCTGCTGCCGGTCTCCGATGCCACCCGCCCGGCCCGGCTGGTGCGTCACGGAGACCTCCTGGGCATCATCTACGCCGACTCGTCGCGCGCCCGCGGCCCTCTTCCCGACATGACCCGCGATCTGATCACCTCCATCGCCGTGCAGACCACGCTGGCCCTGGAGAACTTCACCTTGCGCCAGGACGAGCTGGAGCGGCGGCTGGCGGAGCGCGAGCTGGAGCGCGAGATGGAGCGGATGCGCGAGACCGACAGGATCAAGTCGGAGTTCCTGTCCAACGTCTCTCACGAGCTGAGGACCCCCTTGACCGCCATCAAAGGCTCCCTTCAGAACATGCTGGACGGCCTGACCGGCCCGCTGGAGGAGAAGCAGCGCCGTTCTTTGAGCCGCATGCACGACAACACCGAGCATCTGGCCCGGCTGATCAACGACCTGCTCGATCTGTCGCTGCTGGAGACGGGGAGCCTGGCCCTGGAGCGCAGGGCCACGTCGGTCACCAGGCTGCTGGAGGACGCGGCCGAGGCCCTGCGGCCGCTGGCCGAGAGGCGCGGCGTGGCGCTGAAGGCCACCGCTCCCTCCGAGGAGGTGGTGGTGATCGCGGATCGCGGGCGCCTGATGCAGGTCCTGTTCAACCTGATCGGCAACGCGCTGAAGTTCACCCCCCCGGGCGGGCAGGTGACCCTGTCGGCTGGACGCCGGGAGGGCAGCGTGGTCCTGTCGGTGACCGATACGGGCCCGGGGATCCCGGCGCGGGATCTGGAGCGGATCTTCGATCGCTTCGTCCAGCTCCCGGGACCCGGTGGAGCCAAGACGGGCGGCGCGGGCCTCGGCCTGCCCATCGCCCGGAGCCTGGTGGAGCTGCACGGGGGGAGCCTCTGGGCCGAGAGCGGAGGCGCCGGAAGCCGGTTCCAGTTCACCCTTCCTTCTCCCGCGGCACCCGCGCAGCCCGAGGCGGGGCCGCCGCGATGACCCCCGCCCGCATCCTGATCGCCGACGACGACCCCGATATCCTGGAAGTGCTGAGCGATCGGCTGGCCGCGGAGGGGCACTCCATCCAGACCGCCGCCGACGGAGAGGCGGCGCTGGCTCTGGTCAAGGCCGATCCGCCGGACCTCCTGCTGCTGGATCTGATGATGCCGCGCCTGGACGGGCTGCAAGTGCTCGATCGCCTCAGGATGGAAGGCTCCGACATCACGGCCATCGTGATCACGGCGGCGGGGACGGTCCGCAGCGCCGTGGAGGCCATGAAGAAGGGCGCCTACGACTTCCTCACCAAGCCCTTCGATCCGCAGCAGGTGGCCCTGACCGTCCGGCACGCGCTGGAGCGCGAAGGGCTGCGCCGGGCCAACAGGATGCTGGTGTCGCAGCTCAGAGAGAAGGAGCCGACTCTGGTCGGGGAGGCGCCGGCCATGCGGGCGGTGGTGCAGACGGCGCGCCGCGCGGCCCAGTCCCGCTCCACGGTCCTGGTCCTGGGGGAGAGCGGCACCGGCAAGGAGGTCCTGGCCCGGTCCATCCATGCCTGGAGCGAGCGCCGGGACCGGCCGTTCGTGGCGGTGAACTGCGTCGCCCTGTCCGAGGAGCTGCTGGAGAGCGAGCTGTTCGGGCACGAGAGGGGCTCCTTCACCGGGGCCGTGCAGCGCAAGACGGGCAAGTTCGAGGTGGCCGACGGGGGGACGCTCTTCCTCGACGAGATCGCCGAGATGCGGGCCGACCTCCAGGCCAAGCTGCTGAGGGTGCTCCAGGAGCACCGCTTCGAGCGGGTGGGGGGGACGCGGCCCATCGACGTGGACATCCGGATCGTGGCGGCCACCAACCGGGATCTGGCGCGGGAGATGGCCGAGGGACGCTTCCGTGAGGATCTCTACTTCCGCCTCAACGTGATCGGCATCACCATGCCGCCGCTGAGGGACCGCAAGGATGACATCCCCAGGCTCCAGGACCATTTCCTCGCGCTGTGCGCCTCGGAGACCAAGCGCCGGGTCCGGGGCGTGTCCCGGGAGGCCGCCTCCTGCCTGCTGCGCTACGACTGGCCGGGCAACGTCCGCGAGCTCCAGAACACCATCGAGCGGGCCGTGGTGCTGGGGCAGGACGAGCAGATCGTTCCCGACGATCTCCCCGCTCACATCCTGGACCACAGCGCGGTGACCGCCCCGGACCCGCAGGCCGCCGGGCCCTTCCACTCCGAGGTGCGCCGGCTCAAGGCGGAGCTCATCCGCGACGCCCTTCGCCGGTCCGCCGGCCACCACCGCCGGGCGGCTGAGCTCCTGGGCCTCAACCCGACCTACCTCTCCAGGCTGATCCGCAACCTGGGCGTCAAGGAGTGACCCCGGCTCACCACAGGTGCCCTTCCTGGCGCAGCCGCTCCACGGCCCGGCGCGAGTCCTCGTCGTCGCGCCGCAGGGGCAGCGGCGCCGGCCGCCCGGCGAACGCCCGGGCCTCGACCGGCCGGGGGGCCGGGTCCAGCATCGCCGCGATCGGCCTGCCGGCCATCCCGGGATCGGGGGACAGGCCGGCCAGAGCCAGCACGGTGGGAGCCAGGTCGGTGGCGGCGGCCTTCCAGCCGCTGCTCCCCCGGGCGATCCCCTTCCCCGCGGCCAGGAGGATCCCCGAGGGATCGTGGGCGGCGTAGAGGTCGCCGTAGCGCCTGAAGAGCTGGCTGACCTGGACGCGCTTTCCGCCCGCCGCGATCCACGCGGCGGGATCGATCGACAGGTTCTCCGCCGCCTCGACGTCCGGATCCCCGGGAAGGGCCGGCTCGGCGGCCCTGGCCCAGGCGAAGAGCGGCTCCCCGGACTCCGTGCGGAGGCCCGACAGCATGGCCGCCGCTTCGCGCGCCGCGGACGGCGCCCCGGCCCGGGCGACGATCCCCGCCGGCTCGCGCCCCGCGACGTTGAGGTGCAGCGCGCGCGGCGTCCGCCCGGCGTCGTCCAGCGCGAAGAGCCTCGTCCGGCTCCAGTCGATCGCCTCCCCCTCCCGTGCCAGCCACCCGAGCCGCTCCAGCAGCCGGTTCACGTCCAGGTGCAGGAAGTCGCGCATTCCGGCCCCCCGGATGGAGAACCCCGAGGCGATGAGCAGCGTGGCGTCCTCCGGAAGGCGCTCCTCCAGCAACCCGATCCAGGCATCGAGCCAGCGGCAGGCGGCCGGGACCGCCTCGGCCAGGCGGCGCTGTTCCTCCCCGGCCGGCGCGGCTCCCCGGACGCGCGCCAGCTCCCGCATCCGCGGATCGTGGTGCTGCCAGTGCCGGTGCGCCGCGGCGTCGAAGGATCGGAAGCGCAGCATCATGATGTCGGGCTGGTGGACCCGCATCAGGGTCATCGCCCGCGAGAGCTGCCGCAGGTCCTCGCGGACCGCCTCCTCCAACGGCCCGCCGAATCGGGCGGCCTCGGCTCCAGCGGCCGGCAGAGGGAGATCTTCGCCGGATTCGCCGCCCGGCGCCAGCGCCCCGGGCGGGTGCATCGTTCCACGCCCTTGCGGGACCCCTTCCCCGTCGGCCAGGAGGAAGCCACGGACCTCCTCGGCCGGGAACGTGGCGGGCCATCCGGCGACACCCACCGTGGCCCCCCGCTGGGAGGCGATGCTCCACAGGGCGGGAGATCGCCTCCTGTCGGCCGTCACCGGCGCGAGCTCCACCGTCCCCGGACGCCGCACCACGTCGAAGACGATCCCGTGGACCGCCGGCGGGCGTCCGGTGGCGGCGGTCGTCCAGACGGCAGCCGCGGAGAGCGGCCTCTCGGCCTCCAGCGTCCCCGCCGATCCCCTGGCGTAGAGAGCCGCCAGCCTGGGAAGCTCCCCCCGGGCCATCATCGGCGACAGGGTGGGCCATCCCGCTCCATCCGCGGCCACCACCACCAGCCGCCTCCCCGCCGGCGGCCCGTCCACCGGTCCGCAGGCGGCGGCCCAGCACATCAGCAGCGCCGCCGCGGAACAGGGGACCGTTCGATGAAGGCGCCGCGTGCGCAAGGCGGGCGGGATCAGGCGGGACGCAGGACGATCTTGAAGGCGCCGGGGGCCGCCGCCCGCTGGAAGGCCTCGGGACCCGACTCCAGCGGGAGCTCGGCCGTCACCAGGGGGAGCACCTTCACCGCGCCCGCGGCGAGCGCTTCGATGGCCGGCTCGAACCGGCCGCACCGCGAGCCGACCAGGGTCAGCTCGTTCACCACGACCTGCGAGGCCTCCAGCGCCGTCGGGCCCGCGCAGGTGCTCTTCATGACCACGGTCCCGCGGGGCCGCGCGAAGCGCAGCGCCAGGGAGAGCCCCTGGGCGGACCCGGTCGCCTCCACCACCATGTCGAAGTCGGGAGTGGGCGTCTCGGGGAGCCGGCAGGCCTCCAGTCCCAGGGCCCGGGCCGTCTCCAGCTTCGGCTCGTGGCGCCCGGCCAGCGTCACCCGCGCCCCGCGCGAGGCGAGCGCCTGGGCGGCGAGCAGGCCGAGACGCCCGTCACCCAGCACCAGCACCCGATCCCCGCGCTCGACGCGCACCTGCTCGGCGATCTCGAAGGCCGCGGCGAGCGGCTCGATGAAGACCGCCTCGAGGTCGGAGATCCCGGCGGGGACGGCGCGCAGGTTGGCCACCGGGAGGCTGAGGCTGGTGGCGTGCGCTCCGGGCTTCCCCAGGATCCCCAGGACGCTCCGGCGAGGGCAGTGGCGGGCCATCCCCTCCACGCACAGCCGGCATTCTTCGCAGCCGATGTTGATCTCGCCGGCCACGCGGGCCCCCACCAGCGGGCGGTCGGCCCGGCTGCGGACCTGCCTCACCACCCCCACGAACTCGTGACCGGGGACGCCGCGGAATCCCATGTACCCGCGGGCCAGCTCCAGGTCGGTGCCGCAGACGCCGGCCGCCAGCACATCCACCAGCGCCTCACCGGGACCTGGAGCGGCCTCCTCCACGTCCGCCACGGTCACCCGCCCGTCTCCGGGCAGGACGATGGCCCTCACCGGGACCGGTCAGGCGGCGAAGGAGGCGAGCGCCTCGCCCTCGCTGGTGTAGGTCTCGAAGTACTCGTCGAGCTTGGTGAGCGCCAGCAGGTCCTGGACGCGCCCGCCGGGGTTGACCAGCTTCATGATCCCCTTCTTCTCGACCACGCGCTTGAAGCACGACACCAGCTCGCCGATGCCCGCGCTGTCCATGTAGCTGACCTTGTCCAGGTTCAGGAGGATCCGGAGCTTGCCGTCCTTCAGGCAGTTGTTGATCGCTTCCCTCAGAATGAGATCACCCTTGCCGATGGTGATCTTGCCGTTGAGGTCGATCACCGTGACCTTGCCGACGTCCCGCGTGGTGGCTTTCATCCTGTCTCCTCCTTCGAAGTCCGGCACGGCCCGCCCCGGCGCGGGCCCAAACATCATCCTTGCGACGAGTCACGCTGGCCCCGCCGGGCGGCCCGGCGGGGAAGCTTCTTGACGAGGCTCACCGTGGTCCCCACCCCCGGCTCATGGGTGAAGGTCACGTGGTCGACGAAGTTCTTCATGAGAAAGAGGCCCCTGCCGTTGGTCTTCTCGAGGTTCTCGGGAAGCCGCGGATCGACCGACCGCCGGAAATCGAAGCCCTCCCCCTGGTCCTTGACCAGGACCTCCAGCCGGCCCTTCCCCAGGTCGAAGACCACCACGACGACCTTCGCCTCGTCCAGCCTGTTGCCATGCTTGACGGCGTTGACGGTCGCCTCCCTCAGGGCCAGGCCGAGATTCATGCGGGTGTCCTCGTCCAGTCCCGCCAGCCGGCACACCTCGTCGGAGGCGGCGTGGACGAGGTTCGCCACGTCCACCCTGCTGTTGAGCGTCATCTCGACGTGCAGATCGTCGCTGTGCAGGGCGCTACCCCGAGCCGGGAACGCGAGAGCGGCCCACAGGGTACCGCGCCCCCCCATGGGTGTCAAAGCGGATGTCCCGGGAAGCCGCGTCCCGCCTTGACACCCGAGCCGGGCGCCCCCTACCATGCGGTGCCTCGAACGAGAATCGGAGCGCACCGTGGCCTACCTCACCGTCATCGCGGCCGACGGCAGGACCTTCCGGCGGGATATCGAGTCGGATCGGCTGACGATCGGCCGCTCGTCCAAGAACGACGTCAACCTGTCGTTCGATCTGTCCCTTTCGCGGTTCCACGCCGAGGTGGCGCGAAGGGACGGCCGCTACTGGCTTTCCGATGTGGGGAGCCGCAATGGGACCAGCCTCAACGGATCCCCGGTCAGCCAGCCGGTCGAGCTGAAGGTGGGGGATCGGATCGCCCTGGGAGAGACGACCATCCTGTTCTCGGCCGAACAGGGGCCCCAGGTGGCCCTGGAGGATGCCCTCCCTTCGCAGGCCGACAGCTCCACCGTGACCATCCCGCTCGAGGACATCATCAGCAACCCCGCGCCCCCGCCCGCCCGCGCGCCGGCGGGCTCGCCCGCCGTCCCCATGGAGAACCGGACCATGGCGGTTCTCACCCGCGCGGGGATGGAGCTGATCAACTACAAGCCGCTGGAGGAGGTCTTCGAGACCATCATGGACCTGGTCTTCGAGGCCATCCCCGCCGAGCGGGGGTTCCTGATGCTGCTCGAGGGGGACGCCCGTGAGCTGGTGAGCAAGGTGGTGCGCGATCTCAAGAAGAGCTACGGGGGGACGATCTCGCTGTCGCGCAGCATCGCCCGCAGCGTCGTGGAGAACAGACAGTCGGTCCTGACCTCCGACGCCCAGGCCGACGAGCGGTTCCGCATGAAGGAGAGCATCGTCCTGCAGGGAATCCACTCCGCCATGTGCGTGCCGCTCTGGAACAACCGCGAGGTCATCGGCCTCATCTACGTGGACACCCTCAACGCGGCCAAGACCTTCAACCCCGAGGACCTGAAGCTGCTGACCCTTCTGGCCAACATCGCCGCCGTGAAGATCGAGAACGCCCGGCTGTTCGAGGACACGCTGGCCAGGCAGCGGATGGAGAAGGAGCTCCAGCAGGCCGCGGAGATCCAGCGCAAGCTGCTGCCGGTCGGAACGCCCTTGTTCCCCGGGTACGACGTGTCGGGGTACAACGATCCCTGCCGCGAGGTGGGAGGGGACTACTTCGATTTCATCGAGCGCAGCCCCGGGAGGATGGGCTTCGCCATCGGCGATGTCTCCGGCAAGGGGATGGGGGCCGCACTCCTGATGGCCACGGTGCGCGCGTCCTTCCGCGCCCACATCGAGGTCCCCTGCACCCTGCAGAGCCTCATCGCCTCCCTCAACGCCACCATCCTGCAGAGCGCCAACTCCAACAACTTCGTCTCCTTCTTCTACGGCGAGGTGGACGGCTCCACGGGACGGCTGGAGTACGTCAACGCCGGCCACAACCCGCCCATGCTGGTGCGCTCGTCGGGAGAGGTGGAGCGGCTCAAGGCCAACGGCCTCATCCTGGGTGTCTTCCCCGGGGCCAAGCACGGCACCGCCGAGGCCACGCTGAGCCCTGGGGACATCCTGGTCGCTTTCAGCGACGGGGTGACCGAGTCGCAGAACCAGGCGGGCGAAGAGTTCGGCGAGGAGCGCCTGATCGAGCTCATCACCCGCGAGAGGGGCCGGCCGGCGGCGCAGCTCCAGGAGATGGTCTCCGCCGCGCTCAAGGGCTTCGCCGGCCTGGAGCCGCAGTACGACGACGTCACCCTCCTGGTCATCCGCCGCCTCGCCTGACGAGGGAACCTATCCGCCCGGCTCGCGTTGAATGGCCCGGGCGCCCCGGAGAGCGGCTCGCGGGGGCCAACTGGAGGAAACGAACATGAGGCGATCCCGCAGAAAGGCGGCTCTGGGAGGGCTGGCCCTCGCTTTGTCCCTTCCCCTCTCGGCCGCCTCGGCTCCGTCCCTGGCGGACGACATCAGCGACATCGTCTGGATGAGGATCGAGGTCACCGAGTCCGGCAGGGAGAACGCCAAGGTGAAGATCAACCTCCCCCTGTCGCTCATCGAGGTGGTGGTGGATTCGATCGACAGCCGCGACTTCATGGCGGAGATCGAGTCCAAGCACTCGCTCGACATCCCCAAGCTCTGGCGCGAGATCCGCAGGATGGAGGTGGACGAGTTCCTGACCATCGAGACCGACGGCGAGGACGTGAAGGTGTGGAAGGACAGGGACGACTTCCGGATCAACATCCGCTCCGACCGTATCCGCTCCGGCGAGGACGGCGACTCGCAGGTCCAGGTGACCATCCCGCTGGAGATCATGGACTACGTGTTCGAAGGACGCCGGAAGGACTTCCGGTTCCAGGAGATGGTGGACAGGCTCCGGGGGAGGCTTCCGGTGACCCTGGTGCGCGTGGATGGCGACCGCGAGCAGGTCCGCATCTGGCTCGAGGAGCGCTGAGGCCCGCCCCCCCGAACGCCGGCCCCCGGTCCGCCGGGAAGCGGGGATCCCCTCAGGGCGAAGGGCGCGCGGAGCCGGCTGCCGACAGGGCGGCGGCGACCTCGGGATCGCCCGGCTGGAGGGCGTCCGACCGGCGGAGAGATTCGATGGCCTGGGCGGTCCGCCCCGCCCGCAGGAGGAGCAGCCCCAGGTTCTTGTGCGGCAGGGGAAGGTCCGGCTCGGCGGCGATGGCCTTGCGGAACTCCTCCTCCGCGCGCGCGTGCTGCCCCGATTGCATCAGCGCGACCCCCAGGTTGTTCCTGAGAGCGGAGTCCCGCGGGGAGGCGGCCGAGGCCTTGCTGTACCAGGAGATGGCCTCCTCCAGACGTCCCTGCTTCTTGAGCGCCTGGGCCATGAGCCAGTAGTCCCTGGATCGGTCGGTCTCCCCCATCGGCGCCAGGCTCACCGCCGCGGCCGCGGCCACCAGGCCCGAGCGCAGCACTCCGCCGGGTCTCGTCGCGCGCGAGGCGAGCAGGCCCGCCAGGCGGACCACGGCCGGCCCGGAGGCGGCCACGAGGGCGGGGACGACCGCGATGCGGTAGCGGTCGGCCACGAAGAACGGCAGGACCGACAGCATCGGCGCGGCCGTGAAGAGCGCCAGGAGCGACGAGCCTCCACGCGCCCTGGTCCGTCGCACGGCCGGGGACAACAGCCCATAGAGGCCCAGAGGCGCCGCCACGGCGAACCCCAGGGGCATCAGCCACAAGGCGGGCGCCGCCTCCCGCAGGAAGCCGAAGTGCAGGTGGTTGGGCACCTCCCGGGCGTTCCATAACAGGGCCAGCTTGCGGGCGTAGAGCCGCCCGGCGTCGCCGGGGTTCGACGCGATCCACTCCCATCCCCGGGCGAGCCAGAAGCGAGAGGCTTCCACCTCGTCGAGCTCGCGGCCCGAGAGCCGCCGCGCCATCTGCACGCCGGCGCGCCGCAGATCCGTCTCCCTGGCGGCGAAGGCCCTGTCCGTGCCCGACCACGGCTCGTCGAAGGTCCCGCTGGCCCCGGCGTGGTTGCCGATGTAGAAATTGATCCCCGCGCTGGTGGTCAGCAGCACCCAGCGCCCCGACGCCGCGCGGTTCATCGCCGCGATCCCCGCCAGGACGGCCAGAGCGGCCGCGGCCAGCGCCGCGGCTTCTCGCCGGCGGCCCGGGGGAAGCACGATCCACGTCCAGGCCGCGGCGCAGGGGATCAGCAGGGCCAGGTTCGGCCGCTCGGTGGCGGTCAGGCCCAGCGCCACCCCCGCCCACCAAAGGAGCGCCGCTCCCCTCCAGGGGGTCGCTCCGGCTCCGGACCGAACCGCGCGCATCATCAGGAGCGCCGCCCCCGTCACCAGCGGGAGAGTCCAGGAGACCATCAGGATGTCGGCCTCGAGGAAGGCGAAGGGACCGTAGAAGAGCGCCCCGGCCGCGGCGGCCAGGGCGGCCGCCCGCGCCTCGGGCATCCCGGGGTCCAGGCTCGCAGCCAGCACGAGGCGGTGCATCAGCCAGGCGGTGAGGCACCCCAGGCACGCTTGCAGCAGAACGACGGGGTAGAGGTTGGCGCCGAACAGAAGGGCCGATCCGGCCAGGACCCAGGGGTAGAGGATGCCGCCGTAGAAGAAGGGCCCGTCGGGGAGGAATCGTCCGTCCAGGATCTCGCGGGCTCGCTCCAGGTAGAGCGCCGAGTCCCCCACCGGGTCGTGGAAGAACGGCAGCCCGGCCACCTGCTGGAGATAGATCACGCGGGCCAGCAGGCCCGCCAGCATCAGGTAGAGGAGCGCCCGGGGCGCGGGGAGCGGCGCAGGATCCACCTGGCGGGCGGCGGCAGGCTCCGGGGCCGCGCCGGCCCGCCCGGGTGAAGCCTCAGTGCGCCTCGGTCCCAATGTCCTTCCGGGCGGCCCTCACCAGGATGAAGCACAGCACCGCGAAGGCGGCGGCGGCCAGCAGATCCCCCGCGCTTCCGAGCGCCGCGGGCAGCCCCATCCTGTGGCCCACGTTGAGCCAGGCGCCCAGATTGGGGTGATCCCCCCCTTCATCGAGGCTGATGCTGGAGAGGACGGCTATGAGGATGCCGGCGATCGACCCTCCCGCCACCAGCCCGGTGGAGTAGAGCATCCCGCTGGAGAGCTCCGACTCGGTCTGCCGCCGGCTCATCCGATCGGTCAGCTTCTTCATCATGCCGCCGACGAAGATCGGGAAGGTGGTCGAGATCGGCAGGTAGGCCCCCACCGCCCAGGCCAACGAGCCCACCCCGCACAGCTCGATCACCACCGCCAGGGCCATCCCCGCGAAGACGTAGCCCCACGGCAGGTTCTGGGCGAGCAGCCCCTTGATCAGGGTGGCCATGAGGGTGGGCTGCGGCGCGGGGAGCTTGTCCGATCCGATCGGCCCGTAGACCGAGTTGTGAAGCAGATCGAGCGTCAGCCCGATGGCGAAGACAGAGGCCAGGACCCCGATGATCAGACCGAGCTGCTGGCGGTACGGAGTGGCCCCCACGATGAACCCGGTCTTGAGATCCTGCGAGGTCGCCCCGGCGTTGGCCGCGGCGATGCAGACCACCGCGCCCACGCACAGCGCCACCGCCTGGTAGGCCTCGCCGGTCAGCCCCAGGGCCAGGAAGATCAGGCAGGTGGCCATCAAGGTGGCGATGGTCATGCCCGAGATCGGGTTGGAGGTCGATCCAATGAGCCCCACGATCCTCGACGACACCGTCACGAAGAAGAAGCCGAACACGACGATCATCAGGCTCATCACCAGGCTGCCGGGAAGCTCTCCTGGGAACTGCGGCAGGATGGCGATGATCAGGGCCAGCACCAGGGAGCCTCCCACCACCCACGTGATGGGGATGTCCCGCTCGGTGCGCCGCGCGCCGGCTCCGGCGGCCCTGTCCGAGCCGCGCAGGTCCCGCACGCTGTCCTTGAACGAGGAGATGATGGTGGGGAGCGACTTGCCCAGGGTCATCACGCCCGCCGCGGCCACCGCGCCCGCCCCGATGAGCCGGACGTAGGCGCGGTAGAACCATTCGGCCTGGCTGTGGGTGTCGATCCATGCCTGCGAGAAGCCCAGAGCCAGCAGGTCCGCCTGGACCCGCTGCTCGCTGACGAACAGCGACAGCAGCGGGATCATCGCCACCCACGACAGCACGCTGCCCGAGACCATGATGCCGGCGATGCGTGGACCGATGATGTAGCCGACGCCCAGGTATTCCGGCGTGATCTCCGAAGAAACGGTGGCGTTGGGGAACGCCGCGCGCGGGCCGGTGACGACCGCCGGGACTTCCTTCCAGAGCCCCAGCACGTTGTTGAGGAGCTTGTAGCCGAGGGCCACCCAGAACCCTCCGAACACCATCCTGGCCAGGCTCCCGCCCTTCTCCCCGGCGACCAGGACCTCGGCGCAGGCTGTCCCTTCGGGGTAGGGGAGGTTGCCGTGCTCCTTCACGATCAGCGACCGGCGAAGGGGGATCATGAACAACACGCCCAGCACGCCTCCGATCGACGCCAGCATCACCACCGGCCAGTACCGGAAGTAGTCGCCCCCATCGACCAGGAAGAGGAACGCGGGGACCGTGAAGACGACGCCGGCGGCGATGGACTCCCCCGCCGAACCGATGGTCTGCACGATGTTGTTCTCCAGGATGGTGGACCGGCCGAACTTCTTGAAGACGGCGATGGCCAGGACGGCGATGGGGATGGAGGCCGACACCGTCAGGCCCGCGCGCAGGGCCAGGTACACGGTGGCCGCACCGAAGATGATGCCGAAGACGCACCCCAGCACGATCGCCTTGATCGTGAACTCGGGGATGCTGGCGCTGGCCGGGACGAACGGCTCGAAAGGCGCCGGCGTCCTGGGCGTGGAATGATCCGTGGTCTTCATGAGGGCCCCCCCGCATGTGACGTCCGCCGCCGCCTCGGCGGCCCCTCATTATAGCCGCCGTCCGGCGCCGATCAACGAGGGGGCCGGGACGGTGTCAGCTGGGGGAGGCCAGGATCCGCGCCACGGCCTGCTCGATCGGCCCTTCCGGCTCCCCCGGGATCCGGCCGACCTCGCGGTCGCCTTGCGTGAAGATGAACGTGGGGACCCCGGTGACCCCCTTGCTGCGGGCCGGCCCGTACTCTCCGAAGTTGCGCGGCACACCGTGGTAGGCCACGGTGATCCTGCGATTGTCCGCATCCTCCATGGTGCGCATGAACTTGGGAACGAGAACCTTGCAGTGGGGGCACCAGGTCCCGAAGAAGACCTCGATCCGCACCTCCTTGTCGACGGCCTTGATCCGGGCCACGTCGGCCGGTGAGGGGCTGTAATCGGTCTTCCCCTTCCTGTAGAGCGGCGAGTGACGCAGGATGGCGTCCTCGGTGGCCTGCCCCTCCAGCGGCTGCTTCGGCGTGATCTTGAGCCGGTTCCCGCCCAAGTAGAAGATGACCTGCGCCCCCTGCACCGTGTAGTCGGCCCCCGGCGCCCCGGCCTCCGCGCCCGGGCGCATCCGGGCCAGATCGGACGCCGCATCGAGGGCGACTTCGGCGCGGTCCACGGGCGTGACCTTCTTGGTGGGGAGGTCGAGCACAGCCGCCTTGGCCAGGCCTGGAGCGTGCACCAGCACCTTGCGCTGCTCGCGGTCCACGAAGAAGCGGGCCTCGTCGGCCGGCTTGCCGTCGACCTCCAGCGACCAGTCGAAGCGGGGGTACCACATCCCCTCCTCGGCGGCGGGAGCGGGCTGCGAGGCGGGGACGGCCTGGGGACGGCTCTCCGGCGCGGAGGCGGATCCCGCGCCGGCACCGCCGCGCCGCTCCGCCTGGCCGGCCGGGTCCTCCGGACCGGCCGCGCTGCACGCCGCAAGCGCCCACGCCATCGCGGCGGCGGCCGTCAGCCGGACGGCGCTCATCCGCGGGCCTGCTCGTGCGCGTAAAGGATTTTGACCAGCTCGTGCTCCACGCTGCTTCCCTCCGGAATGGCGCTGAATCGGCCGATCTCACGATCGCCGGAATAGATGATGAACGTGGGGACACCCTTGACCCCACTCTCCTTGGCCGGCCCGAAGTCGGAGAACGGTTTCGGCACGGCGGTGAGAAGGGTCTGGATCCTCCCGTTGGCCGCGGCGTCCAGGCTCTTGAGGAACTGCGGCACCGTCTGGCGGCAGTGCGGGCACCAGGAGCCGAAGAAGACGTGCACGCGCACCTCCAGCCCGTACCCCTTGAGGTAGGCCAGGTCCGAATCGGACGGGGCGTAGGCCTCCATCCCCTTGCGGTACAACGGCAGGCGGGCCAGGAGATCGGGCAGGGCGATGTCGCCGATCAGCGGCGCGCGCCGGGCGATCCTGACGCGCTGGCCGTTCTCGAAGAAGATGACGGCGTCGCCGTCCATGGTGTAGGGGGAGGGAGGCCCCTGGATGGAGGCCTCGCTCAGCTCGGCCGTCTCCCCCCCCTCGGGCAGGGCGACCGTCTCCAGCGCCACCCTGCGGACCTCGCGGGCGTCCACGAGGACGATCAGCGCATCGGGCAGCTCGGGAGCCACGATCAGCATGGCCCCGCGGGTGCGGCCGCTGAACAGCCGCGCACGGGAGGAGACCGCGCCGTCGATCTCCACCTGGAAGTCGAAGTTCTCGACCCACCGAGGCGGCGCCCCCGGCTGGGCTGCGGGCCCGCCCCCGGCGAGGCAGGCCGTCGCCGCCACCGCCGCCAGGATCCAGCCGCTTCTGCCGATCATCCTTCACTCCCTCCTTGCGCCTCGGCGGCCTGAAGCGCCGCCCGGATGCGTTCGGCGGAGGGAAGCTCGTCCCAGGTCGCCGCCACCCGTCCGTCCTTCACCGCGAAGAAGCGCGGCAGCCGCCTGTAGAGGCGGCGCATGTCCGACGGGGACACATTATAGAGAGGAAAGGCGGGACCGCGCGTCCAGAGGAACTCCGCGTAGGCGCTCTCGTCCTCGTCGTAGAGCCCGACCACCGAGGCGGTCCCCGAAGACTGCAGGGCGTTGAGGGCAGGAAGAGCCCCGGCGCTCGCTTCGTCCTTCATGCCCAGCAGGGCCACCAGACGCGCGCCGCGCCCCAGGTCCTCCTCCGCCAGGGCCACGTTGAGCTCGCTCCACATCACGCCGGGGCGCAGCGCGGTGACCTGGTCGTCGATCGGCAGATGAGGCGAGGCCAGGGCGAAGGCGGTGGAGGCGATCCCGGCGGCCGCCACCGTGGCGGCCCGCCATCCCCATCGCTTCTCGGCCTGCTCCGGCCGGCCTCGGCGCAGGCCACCGAGCGCCAGACCGGCCAGGGCGGCGGCGAGGAAGACGCCGTCCTCCAGCAGGGTCTGCTGGGGTGTGCGCTGGACGTTGCGCCCGAAGCAGCCGCACCCTTGCAGCTCCTGCCCTGTGGCCAGCGCGAAGCCGATGGCCGCCATGAACACCGCCAGCAGGGCGGCTGCGGCGCCGAAGGCCGCCCGGCGGCGGTACCCCGCGATCAGCGCCGCGCCCAGCGCCACCTCGGCCGGGATCAGGATGTAGGCGAAGGCCTGCGCCGCCCATCCCCGAAGAAGTCCGTACTGTCCGATCTCGCGGCCGAAGCCCTCTGGGTCGAGCCCCTTCAGCAGGCCGGCCCAGAGAAAGATCGCCCCCAGCCCCAGACCCAGGAGCGCCGCCAGCACCCGCCGGGCCCGCCCGCCTTCCACCTAGAGCAGCCCTCGATGCGCGCCGCCGTCCACTTGCAGCACCGCTCCGGTGACGTACGAGGCGCGCTCCGAGCAGAGGAAGGCCACCACGTCGGCCACCTCCTCCGGACGGCCGATCCGGCGCGCCGGCACGCTCTCAGCCATCGATCGCAGCATGGTGTCCGTGTGGGTCCCCGCCCGGCGCGCCCGGGCCTCCGCCAGCTCGGTGAGCCGATCCGTCAGAGTGTAGCCGGGGCAGACGGTGTTCACCAGGATGTTGTACGGGGCGTACTCGGTGGCCAGGCTCTTGGAGAGCCCGGCGACCCCGGCCCGAAGACTGTTCGACAGGATCAGGCCGTCCACGGGTTGCTTCACGGCGATCGAGGCCAGGTTCACGATCCTCCCCCACCGCCGCTCCTTCATGCCGGGGATCGCCTCGCGGCACAGCAGCACAGCGCTGCGCAGGTTGAGGTGGAAGGCCTGCTCCCAGTCGTCGGGGAGGACCTCCTCGAACCCTCCGGGGGGCGGTCCGCCGGCGTTGTTCACCAGGATGTCGATCGCCCCGAATCTCTCCCGCGCCGAGCGCGCGATCCGGGCCACGTCGGCCGGGTCGCGGAGGTCCCCGGCCACGGCCAGCGCCTGCGCTCCGGTCTCGCTCTCGACCCGGCGGGCCGCTTCGGCCAGCAGAGGCGCCCGGCGCGAGCACAGGACCACGCGGCATCCTTCGCGGGCCAGGGCGTGGGCGATGGCCAGGCCCATGCCGGAGCTCGAAGCGGCGACCAGGGCGGTCCGCCCCGCGATCCCCAGGTCCACCGGCACCCCCTCAGGCCCGGCGCGGCGACGCCTGCCGGCGCGCCGCCAGGACGATCACCGCCACGGCGGCCGCGGCGGCCAGGCCCGCCAGCGCCAGCAGAGGCAGGAGGATGGCCAGCAGCACCCCGGCCAGGCCGACACCATCTTCCACCAGGGAGAGCACCGGGTTGGCGATCCCGAAGGTGAGGCCCGTGGAGCCGACCCGCAGCGACGACTTGGCCAGATGGACGGCCGCGCTCAGCCCCCCGCCGGCCAGGGCCCCCGCCGAGAGCACCGCCCACGAGCCGGCGCCCCAGTCCCCTGCCTGAGGCTGGGCCCCGGTCAGTCCGGGCAGGGCCGCGGCGAAGGGGACCACCGCCGCCAGCCCCCCGGCGATGGGGCGGATGACCATCCCCACGGCGTCCAGGGCGTGGTCCACGGCCGGGATCTTGTCCCCCAGGACCTCGAAAAAGACCGCGGAGGAGAGCACGATGAGCGCGGTGTTGGACGCCAGCCACTGCAGCTCCCCGGCCAGCGGGATCAGGCCGGCGCGCGCCGCCACGGCCAGCGCCAGCACCGGCAGGAAGGCGCGCAGGCCGGCGCAGGCGGCAAGGGTGAGTCCCGTGGCGATCGCCGCGCCCAGGGTGAGCGTTTCGACCGAGCTCATGACCCGGCGATCATACTACGCCGACGGGTTTCCGGGCTCGGCGGCGGCGGCCGCCGCCTCGTGGACGGGCGGCTGGGGGGCCGGCGCCGGGGGGCCCAGCCGGGTGAGCAGGATGCCGCCCAGGATGCACGCTCCGCCGGAGGCCAGCCCGGCCCCCAGCCTCTCCCCCAGCAGCCAGACGCCGAACAGCGTCCCGAAGACCGGCACCAGGTTGGAGTAGAGCGCGGTCCTGAGATTCCCCACCGCGCGAACGGAGCGGTACCAGAGGATGTAGCTGATCACCAGAGCGAAGAGGAACGAGTACGCGATGCCGATCCATCCCGTCACCGGCACCGCCCCCCAGTCCTGCCTCAGGACCGCCGGCAGGCAGACCGGCACCATGAGCAGGGTGCCGAACGACAGCGACAGCGCTGTGACCCTCAGAGGCGAGTGCCTGGTCAGCAGGTCGCGCGACAGCACCGTGTAGCCCGACCAGCAGATCACCGCTCCGACCACCAGGAGGTCGCCGGCCGTGGCGGAGCCGGGTCCTCGTCCGGGCGAGGGGCCGCCGCCCCCTTGCACGATCAGGAACACCCCCGCGAACGCCAGCCCCGCCGCGGCCGCGCCGCGCCAGCCCACCCGCTCGTGTCCGGCGACTCGCGACAGCAAGGCCACCACCACGGGCGTGCTTCCGAAGATCAGGGCGGTGGACGAGGCGCTGGTGCGGGCTAGCCCGAGCACGAAGCAGAGCTGGTAAAGGGTGTGGCCCAGAGCTCCAAGGAGCGCCAGCATGGCTGCATCGCGCCGGGCCAGCCGCGGCGGGCCGTCGATGGCCAGGGTGAGCGCCAGCAGCACCGCCGCCGCGCAGCCGAAGCGCGCCAGGTTGAAAGCCAGCGGCTCCATGGCGCTCAGGCAGATCTTGACCACGGTCACGTTGAAGGCCCAGAACAGGACCACCAGCATGAGCTCGACGTCGTGGCGCACGGCGGAGCGGGGCACGTTGACACCTTTTCGAAGGGTCCGGTAGCCTGGAAGGCCGACAGGCTACATCACTCCACCCCATCCGTCGAGGTGACGCATGAGCTCCCACACATTGAGGCCGGCCGCCGCCGCGCTGCTCCTGCTCTGCCCTTCCGCCGCAGCCGCGGCCGCCGCCGGGCAGGCCGTCGCGCCCCGGCCGGTCCACACCTATTCGATCGTGGCGCGCGACCCTGCCACAGGGGATCTCGGGGTCGCCGTGCAGTCCCACTGGTTCTCGGTGGGCGCCCTGGTGCCATGGGCCGAGGCGGGGATCGGCGCGGTGGCCACGCAATCCTTCGTGCGCGTGGAGTACGGCCCGGAGGGGCTGGCGGCGATGAGGAAAGGAGAGCCCGCCCCGGCGGCGCTGGCCCGGCTCGTCCAGGCGGACGACGAACGCGCCGTGCGCCAGGTGGCCATGGTGGACGTCTCCGGCCGCGCCGGGGCGCACACCGGCGAACGCTGCATCCAGGCCGCCGGTCACCACGTGGGACAGGGCTATTCCGTGCAGGCCAACCTCATGCTCGACGCCGGCGTCTGGCCGGCCATGGCCGCGGCGTACGAAGCCTCCCCGGGAGACCTCGCCGAAAGGATGCTGGCTGCCCTGGAGGCGGCGCAGAGTGCCGGAGGGGACATCCGCGGCAGCCAGTCGGCGGCCATGTTGATCGTCAAAGGCCGATCCACGGGGACTCCGTGGAAGGACAAGGTCCTCGATCTGAGGATCGAGGACCACCCGCAGCCGATCCGCGAGCTGCGCAGGCTGGTGGAGCTCTGGCGGGCGTACGAGCGCATGAACGCCGGCGACCTGGCCGTGGAGAAGAACGACATGGAAGGCGCGGCCCGCCACTACGCCGCGGCCGAGGCGATGTTCCCGGCGATGGACGAGTTCGTCTTCTGGCACGCCGCGGCGCTGGCGCAGAAAGGGCGCGTGGACGAGGCGCTGCCGCTCTTCCGCAAGGCCTTTCTCCTGCAGCCGGCGTGGTGGCTGCTGGTCCCGCGGCTGCCCTCTTCGGGGCTCCTGCCGGAGGACAAGAGCACGATCGACCGCATCCTGGCCGCGGGCCCCTCAGCGCGGTGAGCGCGAGCGGGGGACGCTCCACCGGCGCCGCCTGTCGCTCGTGCAGCGGCAGGCTCCCGCCACGTTCGCGGCGCCGGCCACCCTGGCGAGGGTCTGGCGCCGGGGCGGCGGCTGGTGCGCCGGATCGCCGGAGGCGGAGCGGGGTCAGCCGCTCCGCGGGCGCGGGGCGCGCAGGGGGATGAGCAGCAGGACGCCGGCCACGGCGGCGAAGACCAGGAGGCCCCCCCATCCGCTCCCCTCCTCGAACAGGGTCAGTCTGATCCCCTGGTTCACCAGGATGGCCAGGAGGATCGCCACCAGGGCCTCGCCCGCGATCATCCCCGAGGCCAGCAGCGTGCCGATGTTCACCCTGTGCTCCGCCTCGGCGGGTCCCATCCCGCGGCGGGCCATGAGCCGATCGGCCACCCAGCGGAGCACGCCTCCCACGAAGATCGCCGAGGAGGTGGCGAAATTCAGATACATCCCCACCGCCACGATCATGGGAGACGGGCAGCCGAGCATGATCAGTCCGATGGCCAGCCCGACCCCGATCAGCACGAGGGGCCAGGCCATGTCGCCCCCGACCACGCCCTGCGCCAGCATCGCCATCAGCCCCGCCTGAGGCGCCGGCAGCGCGTCCCCTCCCAGCCCGCTGCCTCCCTGGGCGATGTCCGCGGAGTGCAGCCAGGCGATGGGAAACACCAGCACGAAGGCGGTGCAGAGCACGGCGAGGATTTCCGCCGCCTGCATCGCCCACGGCGTCCCTCCCAGGATGAAGCCGACCTTGAGATCCTGGATGATGTCGCCGCCGATGGAGACGGCGCAGCAGACCACCGCCGCGACCGCCAGCACGGCCATGACTCCGGCGTCCCCCTTCACCCCGATGGCCACCAGGAGCAGCGCGGCGATCAGGAGGCTGGAGAGCGCCAGGCCGGAGACCGGACTGGCCGAGGACCCGATCGTGCCCACCAGGTAGCCGGCGACGGCGGAGAAGACGAACCCGGCCGCGGTCATCACCACCGCCGCGACGACGGCCCCGCCAAACCCGTGGGTGTACCAGCCGAACAGGGCCGCCATCGGCGCCAGCAGAACGAGGGTGCCGGCGGCCGCCCACTTGAGAGGGATGTCCTTCTCCAGCCGCGAGGACTCGGCGACCGGATCGCGCCCCTTGCGCAGGTCGGACATCAGCCTCGCCACCCCCGCGGTCAGGGAGCCGCGCATGCGGAACAGCGTCCAGCATGCGGACACCAGCATGGCGCCGACGGCGATCGGCCGGACCAGCGATCGCCACGCCTGGTCGGCGACGAAGGTCATGCGCTCCAGGTGAGTCGCCTCGGCCAGCGAAGGCTCCGCGGACAGGTTCATGAGCGGGCCGCCCTCGCCGCTGAGGAAGAGGATCAGCGGCACGAAGATGATCCAGGCGAGCACCCCCCCGGAGAAGTTCAGCGCGGCCAGCTTGGGCCCGATGATGTAGCCGACGCCCATGAAGGAAGGGGACGCGAAGGGGGACTGGAGCAGGACGCCGCCTCCGAACGAGCCGGGCTGGCCGAAGGGCTGGCCGCGTTGAAGGAAGGTGATGGAGGAGGCCCGGAAGGGGACGAAGCGCTCCACCGTGTCCACGATGGCCGCCAACCCGGCGGAGTTCTTGAGCAGCTCGATGAGCCCGGCCAGCCCCATCGCTCCGAACAGGTAGCCGCCGCCCCGCGCCCCCTTCTGGCCGGCCTTGTGGATCTCCGCGGCGGCCACGGCCTCGGGGAAGGGCAGCGCGGGATCCTCGCACAGGGGGCGCCTCAGGAAGATCACGAAGAGCACCCCCAGCGTCCCTCCCACCAGCATGAGAAGGGTGCTTTCCCAGTAGTGGAACTCCTTCCACAGTCCCGAGATGACGAATGCCGGGAGCGTGAAGATGGCGCCCGCCACCAGCGCCTCCCCCACCGAGGCCGAGGTGCGCGCGAGGTTCTCCTCGAGGATGCTGCGGTTGCGGAAGAAGCGCAGCACCAGCATCGACACGACGGCGGCCGGGAACGTGGCGGCGATGGTCTGTCCGGCCTTCATCCCGAGGTAGGCGTTGGCCGCTCCCAGGATGCAAGCCTGCAGGATCCCCAGGACGACGGCCCGGATCGTGAACTCGGGCAGACGAGCCGACGCAGGGACGTAGGGGGCCGGGTTGGAGGGAGGGCCAGGCTTCACGGAGCCTCCGGGCCGCCTCCCCCATCGTGCCGGCGGGGCTCGGCGGGAGCGGCACTATACTCCGGGGCGGAAAAGAGCGTCAATGCGCGCGCCGTTCAGCGCTCCGACTTCAGCGTCTCGAGAAGGGGCGCCCGGAGCGATCCGGACGTCGCCGCGGCGGCCGCGGCCAGCCCTGCGGCGAGCACTCCGCCCACCATGACGGCAAGAGGAGCCCACTGCACCCCCGCCAGGCCGCCGGCCAGGCGCGGGATGGACGCGGCCAGCCCCGCCCCGCAGCCGATGAGCGCTCCCGCCGCCAGGAGCACTCCGGCCTCGGCCAGCACCAGGCGCTTCAGCGCGGAGCGGGGGAACCCGCAGGCGCGCATGGCGGCCAGCTCCCCCTGGCGCTCCAGCAGATTGCGCGCCATGACCACTCCCAGCCCGCAGGTGCCCAGCAGCAGCCCCAGGCCCCCCAGGGCCTGGAAGGTCCGGATGTAGGTGCTCTCCACCGCCCTGAACGCGGCGATCGTCTCGGCCGTCCCGGCGATGTCCAGTCCCGTCCTGGAGAGGGCCGATTCGAGCAGGGCGGCCTGTTCCGCGGCCCCCTCCGGAGGGTCGATCAGGAGCACGCTCCGGCCGGCGCTCGAGGGGAAATGCTCCAGCAGTTTCTCCTCGGACATCAGCACCTCCGACTGGAAGACGCTCCCCTGCAACAGCGCCACGAACCGCAGCCGCAGGTCCCGGCCCGTCTCGTCCCGGACGGCGAGGTCCCTTCCCAGGCCGAGATGCAGGATCCAGAGCACCGAGTTCTGGTCGCCGATCACCGGGATCACCCCGGGATCGGGTGAGCCCTTCAGCAGCTCCCAGGGATTGTCCACCGGCGCCGCCGCCGAGTGGAACCGGAACCCTCCCCGCTCGATCAGGGAGGCGGGGACCCCGATCAGCGCAGGCCTCTCGGGCCTGTAGAGGTTGAGGCAGGACACGTCGTCGCCGGGGACCCTCCGCAGCGCGATCACCTCGGAGCGCGCCAACAGGCCGGCGGCCTCGCCGGCCAGTCCCAGAAGCTCCCGGCCCGAGGCGGTGCCCGGATCGGCGGGGAGCGGCACGTCGCTGCGGGCCAGCCAGTCGAACCCGCCGCTGCCTCCCGCCCTTCCTCCGTCCTCCTCCGCGTGCCCCCCGGCCGCCACCGCCGCCAGGATGAAGCAGGCGGAGGCGATGACCGACACGGTCAGCAGGCTCCTGCCGGGATTCCAGGCGGCGTTGCGGGCGGCCATGGCGGGCAGGGCCGAGCCCCGCGGAGCGATCGGGCGCCCGCGCCCGGCCGCCGCGCACCACGCCGCGAACAGCGCCAGGGACGAAGCCAGGCCGCAGGCCCCTGCGGCCAGCAGCAGCCCGGGGGACGCCGATCCGGCCGTGGTGCCGCGCCAGGCCATCACCGCGCAGGCCGCGCCCGCCACGGCCGCCATCCACAGCGCCGCGCGCGACGGCGCGCGGAAGAGCTCGGCCTTCGTCCGGCCCGACAGCAGCGAGGCCGGATCGCGCGAGGCCAGGCGGCGCAGCGCTCCGATCATGGCCGCGAGGACCGCGAGGCAGGCGATGGCCGCCCCCAAGGCGAGACCGGGCGGCCGCGCGTGCAGGGACAGAGCGCTGGTGCCGACCGCGCCTTTCCAGAGCGTCCCCAGGCCCGCCAGCAGCCCGCGGGCGTAGAGGATGCCGGCCGGCACTCCGGCCGCTGCGCCCGCCGCCGCCAGGATCGCACCTTCCGCCAGGAACCGCGCCCTGACCTGCCGGAGCCTGAAGCCCAGCGACCGGAGCAGTCCTATCTCCGGGGCCCTGCGCTCCACCCCGAGCCGGAACAAGAGCCCCGCCAGCAGGGCCGCGCTCACGATGAGGAACGAGCTGAGGGCGAGGAAGAGCCCGCCGAAGTCGGTCGCCCCCTCCGCGCCCCGCAGGGCGGCGGAGCGCAGGTCGATCGCACGGACACCGAAGGGCTCGGCCGGCCCGCTGGCGAGCCTCGCCTCCAGCGCCGCAGCCAGCGCCGGGGCACCGGATCCGGCCGCGGGGGCGAGCCGGAGCGACGTCACGCTCCCGTAGCGGCTGGCCCAGAGGCGGCGCCCGGCGGCCTCGGAGACGAACGCCTTGGGGGCGGCGCCATGGAGGTCCCAGTACACCTCGTCGCGGGGACGGATGCGCCCCAGGTCGATGGGGAAGGGGGGATCCCAGGCCGCGATGTCGCGCGCCTCCTGGATCCCGGGGTAGTCGGGAGTGAGCCGGCGGTCGGATCCCAGCCCCTCCGCACGGGCGATCCCGGCCACGGCGAAGGCGGCCGTGCGCGTGATCAAGGCACCGTCCGGCTGCACGGCGAAAAACTCCATTTCCACGGTGTCCCCTCGGCGCGCCTTCAGATCCTCGGCGGCCCAGAGACCCAGGACGATCTGATCATCCCGCAGAGCCGGGGCCTCCGTCCCGTCCTCCAGCAGAAGGCGGGGCACGGATCCATCGAGCGGATCGACGGCGGTGACCGTGGAGTACGGGACCGAGCGGGCGCCGTGCCGCAGCGCCACGGCGACCGACGTCTGCACCGCCTGGACGGCGGCCCCTTCCGCCCGCGCCGCTTCGCGCAGCGCGGACTCCATGGCCGGATCGATGACGAAGCCGTCGGCCTCCACCAACACGTGCGAGCCGGACGGCCGGACGGTCAGCGCCAGCCGATCGAGGGTGAGCGGGGGGGTTGCGGTCCCATCCCGGCTCATCGCGCCTTGCGGCAGAAGCGTCAGGTTCGCGGTCCCGCTGCGGCCGGCGGCCCTCTGCAGATCCCCCAGGCGCAGCCAGGCGTTGCGAGGCGCGGACTGGTGAGGGGAAAGGGAGAAGCGGCCCGCGCCCCGATCCGGGACGATCGCCGCCACCACGCAGCGCATGCCCGCCGCGGCGTCGTCGATCCCGCGTCGTCCCATCACCGAGTCGCGCGGCGCCTCGGCCGGCCGCGGGAAGCTGATCACCACCTCCTCCCCAACCGAGGCCGACAGATCGGCGGCCACCGCAGCGCCCAGCGCCAGGGGAGGAAACGGCGTCCGGCCGGCGGCCTCCATCGCCGCGAAGGGACGGGGCGACCCGACGGGGTAGAGAGCGTCGAAACGGCCGTCCACTCCCAGAAGCACGATTCCGGATGCTCTCGCGCCGCGTGAGGGCACCCTGGCCGAGCCTTGCAGGAGGAGCACCGGAGCGGCGCCGGGGCCGAGAGCGGCCGCCGCGGTCTCGGGCATGAAGCGCTCGGCGGTGATCGCCTGCTCGATGCGGCCCAGCCGGTCGAGCGCCAGCCCTCGCAGGCTGCCCCGCACGGAATCCCCGACCACCAGGGCGCCCGTGACCACGGCGCAGCAGACCGCCGCTCCCAGCGCCACCGCAGCGTGGAGGGCGCGGTGATGGATCAGGCCGCGGAGCAGACACCCTCCACCAGCCGGATGCGGCGGGCCGAGCGGGCGGCCACGTCCGCGCTGTGGGTCACCACGATCAGGATGCTGCTCTCCTCCTGGTGCAGCTCGTAGAGCAGCGAGACGACCGCCTCGGCGGAGGCGGCGTCGAGGTTCCCCGTCGGCTCGTCGCACAGCAGAAGCGACGGACGCCGCAGCAGCGCCCGCGCCACCGCGGCGCGCTGGCGCTCCCCTCCCGACAGCTCGGCGGGACGGTGCTCCAGCCGGTGCGAGAGCCCCACCCTGTCCAGCAGCCGCCGCCCCCTGAGGGCGGCCTCGGATCGGCCCTCGCGGCCGACCCAGGAAGGCAGGAGCACGTTCTCCAGCACGGAGTATTGCGGCAGCAGGTGATGGTCCTGGAAGACGAAGCCGATGCGGCGGTTGCGGAAGGCGGCCAGGGCCGGCTCCGGCAGCTCGTGGGGCGAGTCCCCTTCGATCTCCACCCGTCCGGAGGTGGGGCGGTCCAGCGTGCCGACGATGTGCAGCAGCGTGCTCTTGCCCGATCCGGAGGGGCCCAAAACCGACAGCGACTCCCCGGCCCGCAGCGAGAACGAGATCCCACGCAGCACCTCCACCTCGTGGGGGCCCAGCGTGTAGGTCTTGCGCAGATCCACCACGTCGAGGCGGACGCCCCCGCTCACCGGAGCTCCGGCGCTTCCTGGATGCGGGCGTCCAGATCGGCGGGGAGGGGGACCGCTTCGAACCCCCCTTCCGGACGCTGGACGCAGCACACCGACGTCGTCGAGCCGCGCGCGAGCTCCTTGCCGCCGCGGCGGATGGAGTACTCGTAGGTGAGCGTGCGGCTGGTCTTGCGCGCGACGCGAAGATGGATCTCCAGCGTGTCGCCGAACCGCGCCGGCGACAGGTACTGGCAGGAGGCCGCCACCTTGGGCCATCCTCCGGGCCGGCCGCCGACCGTCTGGGTGAAGCCGCCCCCCGCCGCCCGCAGGAACTCGTCCTCGGCGTTCTCCATGAAGACGAAGAACCGGCTGAAGTGGACCACGCCTCCGGCGTCGGTGTCCGAGAACTCGACTCTGTGCCGCGCGATCAGCTCGTGCACGAGGCCCCGCCTCCCCCTTCCCGCCTCCCCATCAACGCAAGGTACACCTGCACGGTGGAGCCCGCCATCGTCTCGTCGCCGTGCAGGCGCGCCACGCCCTCCCGGCCGAGCCGTCCCAGCTCCCTGCGCCGTGCCGGATCGTCGCGCAGCTGGCGCAGCGTCTCCGCCAGCGCCACCGGCGAGCCCGGCTCGAACAGCAGCCCCCCGCCGGTCCCCTCCACCATCTCCGGGAAGGAGCCATGCCGCGGCTGGGCCACCGGCACCCCGTTGGCCATGGCCTCGAGGACGGAAAGGCCCTTCGACTCGCGGTAGACGGTGGGGACCGAGAACACGTCCAGGCCGGACAGGAAGCGGATCTTCCCTTCCCGGTCCGGCTCCCCCACGTACTCGAAGGACTCTTCCAGCCCCCAGCTCCGGATGCTGCGCCGCACCCCGTCGAGGTAGCCTCGGTCCCTGGGCCTCAGGTGCCCCGCCACCCTCAGCCGGATCCGGCGGGAGCCCTCGCCCCCCCGCGCGCCCCCCCCCGCGGCCAGCTCGTGGAACCCTTCCGCCAGCAGATGAAGCCCCTTCTCCGGGGAGATCCTGGCCAGGTAGCCGATCACGAACCGCCCGTCGTCGCCGCGCGGCGCGCCGTCGCCATGGCCCTCCAGACGCAGCCCCAGGGGGACCACGTGGACCTTCTCAGTGGGGAGACCCAGAAGGTCGCGCATGCGGCCGGCGTAGTCCAGCGACGGGGACACGAAGGCGTCGGCGTCCGCCGCCTTGCGCCGCATCGCCTCGAGCACCCTGGAGCGGAACGGCTCCATCAGCTCGTCCAGGAACAGATCCTCCCCCTGCACGGAACAGACGATCGGCGCGCCCGTGGCTGCGCGCAGCGCCCGCGCCATTCCCAGGAAGAGCGAGTTGGTCAGGTGGATCACCTCGGGCCGGAACTCCCCGCCCAGCCACGAGGCCAGCTTCTCCAGCTCCTTGGCCTGCCCGCCCGCCTCCCCGGCCAGCACCGACAGCGCCAGCGCGCCCAGCATCTGAGGCTTCGTGGACCAGTCTCGGCGCGCGATCAGGCGCACCAGCGCGGGGTGGTCCAGGACCCGCTCGAGGGCGGGGTGGCGACCGCGGAACCAGGCCCATCGGGACTGCAGATAGATGCTGATCGCCGGGTAGAAGATCCGGTCCAGACTGACATCCGCCTCGTCGGTGCGCAGGGGAGTGTAGGTGGGGATGAGCGCCACATCGTGCCCCGCCCGCTGGAGCGCGGCCGCCAGGGTGTTGTCGTGGAGACAGCTCCCGCACAGCATCCCCCCGGCTCCCGCCGAGACGTAGGCGATCCTCATGCCGTGGAGAAGAACCGGTCGATGACCGCCTGCCGGGGCGGCCGCGTCACGAGCGAGACCAGGACCATGGCGGCGGCGGACGCCGCCAGGATCACCGCCACCGGCATGATCCCCGTCTGCCCCAGCGTGTGGCCGCCCGTGTCGCCCGACCTCAGGAAGAAGATCGTCCAGAGCACGGCCACGGTGAGGGCGCTGGCCATGGCTCCCTGCCGCGTGCTGCGCTTCCAGAAGAGGGCGGCCGCCACCACCGGGAACAGGGCCGCGAATCCGGTGAACGCCCAGATCCCCAGCTTGAAGATGCTGCGCGTGGTCACCAGGGAGAGCGCGAAGGTCAGCACCAGGATGGCCGCCACGAACAGGCGCCCCACCAGGAGCTCCTGGCGCTCGGTCATCCGGTCATGGAAGCCGTAGTGCCGCACGATGTCGTGGGTGAACATGGTCCCCAGGGAGAGCACCTGGGAATCGAGCGAGTTCATGCAGGTGGAGAAGACCCCCGCCGCCAGCAGCCCGGCCAGAAGGCCCGGCGCGTGCTCGGTGACCATCCTCAGGATGACCGATCCCGATGCCCCCGGAGGAAGGCCTGGGAACTCGGCCGCCGCCAGGACCCCCAGCAGCACGCTGGGGATCCACACGATGGCGATGCAGACCGGATAGAGCGTGATCGTCCAGCGGAAGTAGGCGGCGCGGCCGGCGGTCAGCCAGTGGATGAACAGATGCGGGAACATCCCCACGGACATCGGAATGCAGAGATACGTCAGCATCTCCAGCTTGCCGATGTGCCCCTCGCGCGCCAGCAGATCGGGACGGACCTCGGCGACGCGGGCCAGCGCCGGCCCCAGGCCTCCCAGCCTGCGGGCCACCATGGTGAGAGCGGCCGCGCCGAAGAGCATGAAGACCAGCGTCTGGAAGGTGTTCACCCAGGCCGTGCCCCTCATGCCGCCGTACAGGACGTACGTCAGCACCACCAGGCAGATCACGAGGTTGCCCACCCACTCCGGGGTGGCGCCTCCCGTCACCTGGCTCACGGTGATGCCCCCGGCCATCATCCCGATGAGCACGTACGGGATGAGCAGCGCCACGAGCAGCACGAAGAGCAGGAGGCCGACGGCGTCGGACTCCCACCGCTCACGGAAGAACTGCGCCTGAGTGACGTACCCATGACGCTTTCCCAGGGCCCACAGCCTGGTCCCCACCACGTGGAAGATGACCGGGATGACCACCGCCGACGAGGAGGCCATCAGGGCGAAGACGCCGATCCCCTCGTGGTAGGCCTCTCCCGAGGCGCCCAGCAGCGCGAACGCGGTCATGTTGGTCCCGAACAGCGACATCAGGAGGACGAAGGGACCGATGGTCCTGGTGGCGACGAAGAAGTCCTCTCCCGTGCCGCGGAACAGCTTGTGGCTCCACAGCCCGATGGCCAGGACCGCCGCCACGTAGACGGCGAGCACCATGAGGATCAAGGACGGCGCTCCCCTCCCCTGCCGGCGGCGGACGCGTCCGGCGGGGCTCCCTCCAGGTGGGCCGGCCAGGCGAAGAGGACCAGCATGGTCATCACCCCGGCCGCGGCGAGGCAGTACAGGACGTGGTAGGTCATCCCGATGGGCAGGCCGAGCAGCATCCGCCGGTCGCCCCACAGCCAGACGTCGTTGTGCAGGAGCAGCAGCAACGGGACGGCCGCGCAGGAGAGGCGGCGCAGGGCGCCTCGGGTCACAGCGGCTCGTCCCCGAGCTTCAGCGGCTTGTACCCCGGCAGTTCCAGGACCTGATCCATGCTCCGGTAGAGACCGTCCACTGGGAAGCGGTAGACGTCGCCCATCAGCACCCTGGTGAGCGGGGCCCTGCACTCCGGGAAGCGGTCCAGGAACTTCTTGAAGTGGAAGTCCGGGGCGTAGAAGGCGTAGACCAGCCTCCGGATGGCCTCCATCCCTTCCAGGAAGCGCGGCCCGTGCGCCCCGAGTCTTTCCCCGGAGAAGTCGCCGGCCCGGAAGGCCTCGTCGATCGAGGCCGAGGCGAGCATCCCGCCGTGCAAGGCGAGCAGCACCCCGGAGGAGTAGATCGGATCCAGGAAGCCGAACGCGTCACCGACCATCAGCCATCCGTCCCCGGCCACGCGGCGGGAGATGTACGTGAAGTCGCGCAGGACCCGGACCCACTCCACCTGGCGCGCCCCGGCCAGGCGTGGCTGCAGCGCGGGACAGAGGGCGATCTCCTCGTCCAGGATGGCCTGGGGATCGGCACGGCGACTCCCGATGATGTACTCGATGGGACCGACCACGCCCACGCTGACCACGTCGCCGGCCAGGGGGATGTACCAGAACCACGACGCCGCGTTGCGGGTGTGGATGACCAGGGTGGCTCCGGCATCGATCCCCGGGTCGCGAAGGGCGCCTTCGAAGCGGGTGAAGACCGCCGCGTTGCGCAGGTTCGGATCGATCCGTCTGAGCCCCAGCGCCCGCGACAGGAGGCCGGCCTGACCGCTGGCGTCCACGACCACCGGTGCCCGGACCTCGAACGGGCCCCCTCCTCCCTCGGCCCGCACGCCGACCGCCCGGGCCCCCTCGAAGAGCACCTGCTGCACCGCGACCCCCTGCCGCACCTCCACGCCGCGCTCTTTCGCGTGATCGAGGAGCAGCGAGTCGAACTCCCCCCGATCGACCTGCCAGGTCACCGACGATTCGTGCGGATCGACGTCGGAGAAGTAGAAGGGGCGGGTGGGCCGGCCGTCCTTCAGGTAGAACTGCACGCTGTGCTTGCGGGTGAAGCGGCCGGCCATCAGCTTGTCCACCACGCCGAGCTTGTCGAAGACCCACCAGGTGGCCGGCATGAACGACTCGCCGATGCGGAACCTGGGGAAGCGCTCCTTCTCCAGGAGCAGGACGCGCCTCCCTTGCGCCGTCACCAGTGCGGCGGTGGACGAGCCCGCGGGCCCGCCCCCCACCACGATCACGTCGTAGGAACGATCGGACGGACTCACCGCGGCTCCCTAGAAGCGGTACTGCACCGAGGCGTAGGCCGCCGCGGGAGGCGCCGGGATCACCGACGTCGACCCGAAGCCGCGCGTCTCGTACTCTCTATCGGTCAGGTTCTTCAGATGCACCCCCACGCCCCAGGGATCGCGGCGGAACACGATGGAGGCATCGTAGACGACGTAGCCGTCGATCTCCGGTCCGTTGTCCTCGGAGATGAACTGATCGCTGACGAAGCGCCCCCCGCCTCCGACGGTCAGTCCCGGCGCGAAGTCCCTGCTGATCCACAGGCTGGCGAGGTGACGCGGTGCGAACGCCGGGGTGTTCCCGGAGCGGTCGAACGTGGCGAAGATCGGGGCGCCCGAGTTGGGGTCCTGCCCCACCACAAGCCGCTCCGAGAAGCGCGTCAGCTCCGAGTCGTTGTACGCGTACGCCGCGAAGACCCTCAGGCCCGGCAGCGGCTCGGAAGCCACGTCCAGCTCGAACCCCCGCGAGAGCTGATCCCCGGCCTGCTGGGTGATGCCGGTGTCGTCGGGGATGCCGATGTTGTCCCGCTCCATCCTGTAGGCGGCCAGCGTGAGCTGCAGCTTCCCCTCCGGCCGCTCCACGCGCGTCCCCAGCTCCACCTGGCGCGCCCGCTCCGGCTGACGGCGCTCGTCCTGGATGCGGGGGGCGGCGGGGGAGAAGCTGCGTCCGGCGTTCGCGTAGAAGCTCAGGGTGCGGGTGGGGGAGAACACCACGCCGGCCATGGGGCTCTCGTCGGAGTCGTCGCGGTCCAGGCCGATCTCGGGATCCTCCGAGTCGATGTCGTCGTAGCGCAGTCCCGCCATCCCCGACCACTTCTCCGAGAACCTCACCTGGTCGATGACGTAGGGAGCCACCACCAGGCTGCGGAAGTCCCCCGCCTGCTGCGGGACCGTCGCCGGCATCCCGCCGGGAGGATCCTCCGGATCGTCCAGGCTGGTGAAGCCCAGGTCGGCGAAGTCCAGCGTGAACCGGTCCGACTGCCGCGCCACCTCCAGCCCCACCACCACCTGGTGCTGCACGCTCCCCGTGCGTGCCGAGAGAATCCCCTCGCTGCGGTTGCCGGTCAGCACCTGGTCGTCGTCCAGGAGCAGCAGCCCCCTCGAGAGCAGGAATCCGCCGAAGCCGTCGGGGAAGGGGGCGAAGGGGAAGATCGTCCCGTCGGAGATCCACTCCAGCTCGCGGTGATAGGTCTTGTTGCGGAAGCTCCACCGATCGGTGAGCTTCTTGTCCAGATCGATCTGGATGCGGCCGATGCTCTGCTCGGAGCGATCGAAGCCCGACTGGTAGGACTTCTCGCGTGGAGCGTCGGGGAGGGATCCATTCAACAGGGGCACGCCGCTGTCGGGCGTGTCGTCCGCCTCGGCGTACTCCAGGTTCACGTTGAGGGAGGTCCGGTCGCTGGGCCGCCAGGTGAACGACGGGTTGACCGACCAGCCTTCGTTCTCCAGCCCGTCGCGGTGGCTGTCCGACCGCGCCCACCCCGCGTTGAGGCGGAAGGCCCTGGTGCCGTCCTTCCCCGCGGCGTTGTAGTCCACCATCGCCTCGTACGAGCCGAACGCTCCGAAGCCGGCCCTCCCCTCCAGCAGATCCTCGCCCATCGGCTGCCGCCGGACGATGTTCACCGCGCCCGCCATGGGGTTGGCCCCGTGCAGGAACCCGGCCGGTCCCTTGTACACCTCCACCCTCTCCACGTTGTGCATCGAGAAGAAGGGCACCTCCAGCTCCGGAACCCCGTCGGTCAGCACCAGGCTGCTGGAGAGAGAATCGAACCCGCGCTGGGTGTAGAAATCGGCCACGCCGAACACCGTCTGGGCGTTCATGCCGCTGACGTTGCGCAGGGCGTCTCCCAGGACCAGGGCTCCCTGCTCCCGCAGCAACAGGTCCCCCACCACCCCAACGTTGGCAGGGGTCCACCGCAGGGCGAGCGGCAGCCGCGTGGCGATGGTGTTGGAGGTGGGGATGTAGGGCAGCTTCTCCTCCACCTTCACCGTCACTGGCGGCGCCGGCGCGGCCGCCGCCCCGGACTGCGCCTCCGATGAGGACTCCCCGGCCGCCGCCGCGGCCGTCGCCTCGTCCGCGGCCTTCGATCCCGAGACCCCCGCGGCCAGCAGGAACAGCGCCGCCGCGGGCCACGCGCGACCCGATTTCCCGATCCTGTGGTTCATGAGTGGCCCCCCTTGCTCGTGCGTTGCGTGCCGGTGACGGACGATCCTACGTGTAGCGTGCGCCATGATACTCGCCGGCGTAGAAGGCGGGCAGCAGATGGTCCACTCTCAGCAGTCCCTTCCGCGTCAGCTCCACCCCTCCCGGCCGGACGACCAGCATCCCCTCCGCTTCCAGGCGGCGGAACGTTCCGGCGTGCTCTGCGAGAACGTCGCGGCCGAACTTCCTGGCGAACGGCGCGGCCTCCAGCCGCCCCAGCTTGAGCTGGAGGATCATCTCGCGCACGGCCCGCTGCCCGGACGTGGTGGCCAGGGCCCTGGCGATCGGGATCTCGCCCGACTCCAGGCGGGAGATGTAGGGTCCCCACTCGCTCTCGTTCTGGTAGTGGATCCCTCCCACGTGGGAGAAGGATGCCACCCCGGCGCCGAGCAGATCGCACCCGTGCCAGACCGAGTCGCGGTACACGAACCGCGCGCCGCTGCCTTTCCGGATCATGGTGTAGGCGCTGGAGATCTCGTACCCCGCCGACTCCAGGGCCTCGATGGCGTGGTCGTGCCAGGCCCGCTTGAGGTCCCATCCGGCCACGCGCGGTCCACCGTCTCCGGCCAGGAGGTCCTTGGAGTAGACGGTGTTGTAGGGAAGCTCCATCTGGTAGATGGTCACGCTGTCGGCCCCCGCGTCGATGGTCCGCCGCACGGTCTGGCGCCAGCTCTCCCAGGTCTCGCCCACCATCCCGGCGATGAGATCGATGTTGAGCTGGTCGAAGGCCTGCGCCCGAATCCAGGGAAGCACCCGGTCGATCTCGGCCGAGACGTGGGCCCGACCGTTCTCGCGGAGGATGCTGTCGGAGAAGTTCTCGACCCCCAGGCTCAGCCGCGTGACCCCCATGGCCCGGATCGCCTCCACCTTGGGCCGGGTGAGCGTGCCCGGCTCGCACTCGAAAGTGACCTCCCGCGCACCGGTCCAGGGGATCGCCGCCTTCAGCTCCGCCTCCAGACGGCGCATGTCCCGCACGCTGACGAACGAAGGGGTTCCTCCGCCGAAGTAGACGAAGGAGAGCGGTCGCCCGGCCACCACCGGGCAGTTGGAGAGCATCCTGACTTCGCGGGACAGGGCCGAGAGGTAGGCCCGCACCTGGGCGCTGTCCATCTCGGTGTAGACCTTGAAGTAGCAGAACTTGCACCTCTTGCGGCAGAAGGGGATGTGCAGGTACAGGCCCAGGGGGGTCTCCGCCTCCGGAGGCCGCGACAGGATCCGCCGCGCGTGCGGCACCTCGGCCGGGCTCCAGGCGGAGTAGGGAGGATAGTTGGAGATGAAGACGCTCCCCACGTCCGTCTCCCCGGATCCGGAGAGCCGCGGGTCGCCTGCCGTCATCGCCGCCCTCCGAAGGCGTAAAGGGTGCCGGAGACATCGCCGATGACGATCGTCCCGGCGGCCACCGCCGGGGAGGCGGCGAAGCCGGTCCCCGCCTCGAACCGCCACACCGTCCGGCCGGTGGCCGCGTCGAGCAGGACCAGGTCACCCGCCGCCGAGGCCGCCACCACGCGGCTGCCGGCCAGCACGGGAGAGGCGTCCACCTTGGACCGGGCGGCGTGCTCCCACAGCACCTCGCCGGTCTGCAGCCGCAGCGCTCTCACCAGCTTGTCGCGCCCGGCCACGATCGCCACCTCGCCGTTCACGGCGGCCGAGGCGTGGAAGGGGAACTTGCGCTCGGGGTGCTCGTAGCGCCACAGCACCCGCCCTTGTCCCGACAGATCCACGGCCAGGAACTGGTTCTCGAAGGTGCCGACGTAGGCGCGTCCGGCGGCCACGGCGGGGCTGGCGCCGACGTAGCCTCCCAGCTCGACGCGGCGCAGCTCGGCTCCGTCGCGCGCGCGCACGACGCGCAGGAAGCCGTCGCAGCCCGCCGAGACGATGCGCGGCTCCCCCGGTCCGTCCATCAGGGCCGGGGTCCCGTAGACGTACCCTGCGGTGGCCAGCTTCCAGGCCGGCGCGCCGTCGCGGCGCGACAGCGCGTAGAGGTTGTTGTCGTTGGAGCCGAACACGATCAGCCCAGCGGCCGCCGTGGCCGAGGAGACGATCGCGGCCTCGGCCTGGAACGTCCATCGCCGCGTCCCCTGCCTCGCGTCCACCGCGTGGAACACGCCCGCTTCGTCTCCGAAGTAGACGGTCCCCGCGATGACCGTGGGAGAGGACTTGATCGGCTGCCCCGCCGCGTACTTCCAGCGTGGCGCCCCGGTGGCCAGATCGACGGCGTGGAGGACGCCGTCCATCGCGCCGGCGTACACCACTCCGCCGGCGATGGCCGCCGTGGACTCGAACGGCGCTCCCGCCGCATAGGTCCACAGCGTCCCGGGATCGTCGGGGAGCGGGCTCTGCGTGGAGCCGGTGAGCTGCGCCGTGCCCCGGAACGACTCCCAGCCATCGGCGGGAGCGGAGAGGACCCCCGCCGCGGCGGCGCGCTCCGCCGCCGCCAAGATCGTCCCGGCCGCGGCGGCCCAACCCAGCCGCAGCACCCAGGCCCTGGGGGGCCGCCGCTCACCACGCGGCGTCATACAGCCTCTCGAAATCGGCCGAGGTGGCCGGCCGTGGATTGAACCGCCCGGTCCACTGGCAGGCGGCGTCGGCGGCCAGCGAAGGCAGGTCCGTCCGGGCCACCCCGCACTCGCTCAGACGCTCCGGAAGTCCGGCCAGCGTGCGCGCCGATTCCAGCCATCCGGCCAGCCCTCCCGCGCCGCCGGACACCACCTCAGCCGCCAGCTCGTCGTAGCGGGCCGCGACCACCGCGGCGTTGTAGCGCACCACGTGGGGGAGCATCAGCAGCACGGCGGCGCCGTGCGGGATCTGGAATCGGGAGGTCAGGGGGTTCGCCGCGGCGTGCGCTGCGCCCAGCATGGACGCCTCCACCGCGGCCCCGGCCAGGTGGGCCCCCACCAGCATCCTCTGTCTCACCACCTCATCGGACCCCTCCAGGACCCTGGCGAAGGACCCGGAAAGCAGCCTCCACGCCTCGCGCGAGAGGGCTTCGGAAAGCAGGCTCCCCCGGAGGCTCACCAGGCTCTCCACGGCGTGGGAGATGGCGTCCATACCGGTCAGCGCGCGGACGCGGCGCGGGCAGGTGGCGGTCAGATCGGGGTCGAGCACGACCGCCGCGAAGCGCGCTTTCTCGTCGCCGCAGGCCATCTTGCGCCGGGTCCCTTCCTGCTCGATCAGGGCGTAGCACTGCGCTTCGCTCCCCGTGCCGGCCGTCGTCGGCGCGGCGATCGAGGGCAGCATCGGGCGCGCGGCGAGGCCGGTGCCCCAGTAGTCCTCCATCCGGCCCCCGTTGGTCAGGAGGAAGTTGATCCCCTTGGCGCAGTCCATCGCGCTGCCGCCGCCGACGGCGGCGATCAGGTCGATCCGCAGCTCTCGGGCGAAGGCGGTCCCGGCCTCTACGTGCCGCGTGGTGGGGTTTTCCTCCACCCCGTCGAACAGGGCCACCTCGAGCCCGGCTTCCCGCAGGGCCTGCTCGCCGCGCGCGGCGTGGCCGGCCGCCCGCACCCCCGGATCGGTGACCAGCAGCGCCCGCCGGCCGCCCAGCCGCCGCCCCAGCTCTCCCATCGCGGCCAGGGAGCCGGGGCCGCCCACGACCTGCGACCCTCCGAAGCGGGCCGCCCATGCGGCCCCCGCCGGAGGGCCTTCCGGAGCCTTCATCCCCTCGGCCTCGGAGGCCGCGCCGGACGGAGAGGCCGCCAGGGGCACGATGGCGTCAGGCCGCGTCATGGACCTGCACCGCCCGGCGGCGGTAGAGATGGTCGAAGAGATTGCCTTCGTGGGGTTGATCCCACTCCACGCGGCTGGTCGGGATGGGACCCATGTTGAGGCGGTCGATGTCCGGGCACGCCGCCAGCGCGGCGCGTGCCGGACCCTCCCGCGCCAGCACCGTGGCCACCAGCGTCGGCCCCAGGCGGCGGGCCAGCTCCGCTTCCGGCACCTCCACCACGGCCGCGAACGGGAAGAGGTACTCGCAGCGGGCGAGCGGGTGATCGGCATGGCAGCGGATGATCGTGGGCAGGAGGAAGGTGCACCCGCCGGCCTTCGACACCCGTCCCGAGCCCCGGACCCGTGCCGAGACGTCCTCGGCTCCCGGGACCTGCAACAGCGCGTCGATGTGCGAGGAGAGGCGCTCGGCCTGCCTCGGATCGGGGAAGGCGGCCAGGCCGGCGCCCGGGTCGTCGAGCGCCCTGGCCTCGAGGGAGACCAGCCGGCGGGCCAGCCCCTCGGCGATCTCCAGGCCGGAAGCGGCCGTCCAGACGCCCGACGCGTTGAGGCAGGATCGCCCACCGTTGTCGGCGATGGAGGCGGTCATCATCTCCAGGTGATCCGGCCAGCGGGAGGCTGCGTCCTCGTCCAGCACCACCTTGCTCCAGCCGGGTCCGTGGAGCTGGACCCGCGGGTCGTCCGTCCAGGGCCTCAGCGTCGCGGCGTCGCCGAAGAGCATCGATCGGCCGCAGCGCAGCAGCACCTCCACGGCGCCGCCGTGGTCACCCGGGTAGAAGCCGAAGGCTTCCGGCGGGGCTCCCGCCGCCATCAGGGCGCGGGCCACGCGCAGAGGGGTCCACGGCTCCAGCCTCCCGGGACGCAGCACCAGCGGATACTTGAGGGCCAGTGCCGGGATCCACAGCGCGTGAACCCCGGGGGAGTTGTTGGGCAGCACGGCGCCCAGCAGGTCGGCCTCCGGGCGGTAGGAAAGCCGGCGCCCGTCCTGGACCCCCCACCCGGAGTCCAGCAGCGCCGTGTCCAGGCCGCGCGTCCACCCGGCCAGCACCGCGGGCATCCGATCGAGGACCGTGCGGATCTTCTCCATGTTGGCGCGGCAGAGCGAAAGCGGCATCCCGGTGGTGGCCGACAGCGACTCCAGATAGTCCTGGGGCGACTGGGAGTCGTCCCCGTCCACGCTCAGGGTCTCCCGGGAGAACAGCACCGCCGCCTTCCGTCCGATGGACAGCAGCTCCGACACGCTGCGCTCCCTCACCGCCGACGCCAGCCTGGCCGGATCGGACAGGTCGCGCGCGATCAGCCCCCGGTTGGCCTGGCTGACCTCGGCCACCGGCTCGCCCGTGCGCACGTCGGGGATGCGGACCAGATCCAGGCTGCGGTACGGGCGGCCCGAGCGCAGGATCGGGACGTGCCGCATCAGTAGACCCCCACCACCACGCTCTGCTGGAGCGACGAGAGGAGCCGCAAGTTGGTGACGCCGTCCCAGGGATAGAGCGCGCACGGGGCGGCGCGCTCCCCTTCGTCCCTCTCCAGGAACCGGGGCATGAAGAAATCGCGCGTGAGGGTGGTCAGCATGACCCGGCCGGTCTCGCCGTAGCCGACCGGACGCTCGGGGTCATCGGGATCGACCAGCTCGAACACGGCGCGAGGCAGGGGCGGATGGTAGGTGATGGCGTACCCTCCGGCGGGGGTGAACGGCCGTGGACAGGCCAGTCCCATCAGCGTGTTCCCGTAGGTGGGAACGAAGTCGATGCCGGGCGCCAGCTCCTCGCGCGCGAACCGGTGGAATTGAGGGGTCATCTCCGTGCCGCCGCAGAAGATCCCGGTGATCCCCGCCTGGCGCAGGGAGATCCGCTCGCAGAGGGCCTCCAGGAGCTTCGGCGTGGTGAACAGGCAGCGGATGGAGTCGTGCCCCTTGAGCACCTTGAGCGCCTGTCCGATGACGTGCGCCTTGTACGCCTCCAGCTCCCGATGACGCCCCCCCCGGACCAGCTCGTTCACCCAGCGCGGGTCCAGGTCGACGAAATAGGCGATCCCGCCGCGGTGCTGGGCCAGGTGCTCGATCGACAGGCGCAGCCGCCTCGGCCCCGTGGGTCCCAGCATCAACCAGTCCGCCCCTTTCGGAAACGAGGCGTCGGACAGCGTCAGGCTGTACATCTCGTAGTCCACCTGGAAGTCCTCGATGTTCAGGCGGGTCTTGGGCAGGCCGGTGGATCCCCCGGTCTCGAAGGCGTGCATCGGCTTGCCGGCCTGCCCTTTGGGGAGCCACCGCCGCACCGGGCCGCCGCGCAGCCACTCGTCCTGGAAGTGCCCCAGCAGCTTCAGGTCCTCGTAGCCGCCGATCTTGTCCCTCGGGTCGAAGCCGAAAGCGCGCGCCCGCTCCAGCCAGAAAGGCGAGCCGGTCTCCGGACTGAAGTGCCAGCGCACCATCTCCCGCACGTGGGCGTCGAGACGCTCCCTCGCCGCCCTCACGTCCGCGGGGGCCGCGGCCCCGACTCCATCGGCCGGACCCGGACGCTCCGCCGCGCCTCGCTCCCTCCCCTTCACGGCTTGGCCCCGGCGGCCGGAGGCGGCGAAGAAGCCCCCTCCTCCAGCGCGAAGAGCTTCGTGCGGCTGACGATGTACAACACGCCGTCCTTGGCGGTCGGAGTGGTGTAGACGGCGTTGCCCATGTTGATCTCTCCGAGCAGCTGCTTGGTCCGGCCCGCCTTGAAGACGGCCACGTCGCCGTCCTCGTCTCCGATGAACACCTTGCCGTCCACCACGTAGGGCGAGCCCCACACCGCCGCCGCCAGGTCGTGCATCCACTGCAGCTCCCCGGTGAGGGCGTCGAGACAGAACAGCCGTCCCCCCAGGTCGGCCGCGTACAGCAGCCCCTCGGAGATGGCCACCGTGGAGATGGTGCGGCCGAAGTCCTGGTTGCCGCGATGCCACACCGCCGCGGACTGCGTGACGTCGCCTTCCTTGGTGGCGTCGATGGCCCAGAGATGGCCGATCCCTTCCCCGTGCTCCGGATCCTGGCCCACGCCGACGTACACCTTGTCGTCCCAGATGACCGGCGTGGCGATGATCTCGTTGCGGGTGCCGCTCCCTCCCAGCACGTAGACGGCGTCCTTGGGATTGGCGTCGAACTTCCAGAGGAGCTTCCCCGTGGGAGGATCGAACGAGTAGACCCATCCATCGCCGCCGGGCAGGATCACCTGCGGCCTTCCCTTGATGGAGGCGTAGGCCGGGTTGGACCACGAGCCGTGCAGGATCTTCTCGCCGGGGAGCGAGCTCTCCCACACCAGCTTGCCGGTGTTCTTGTCCACGGCGATGAAGCTGGGGGCCCTGGGCGACGGGATGTTGACGTGCCCCTCGTCCACGCCGTTGCCGGTCACCGTGTAGAGGATGTCTCCGACGATCAAGGGGTTGCCGGCGGCCAGGTTGTGCGGAAAGACGTCCAGCTCGGCCATCATGTCGTACTTCCAGATGAAATCCACGTCGATGGGAGAGCTCTCGGTCTCGGCGGTGAAGGGCCCGTCGTTCTCATTGTCCCGAAAGCCCTCCACGTCCGCGCAGATCACCTCTGCGCGGTTGGAGACGTAGTAGACCCGTCCTCCCTCCACGTAGGGAGTGGAGCAGACCCCCTGGAGAGGCCAGTCGTTCACCATCCCCGACGGGAGCTTGGGATGCGCCGACTGCCAGAGGAACTCGCCGGTCGCGGCGTCGAAGGCCATCAGGTTCCCCCGATCCTTTGTCAGCTTGGGGTTCTTGAGCCCTTCGTTGTTCGTTCCCACGAAGACGCGGCCGCCGTGGATCACCGGCCCGGCGTAGCTCTGCGACCCCAGAGCCGCGATCCACTTCACGTTGCGGCCCGTCTTGAGGTCCCACGAGGCGGGGATCCCGGTCTCGGACGAGACCATGTTCCTCGAGGGTGTCCCGCCGAACATCGCAGGCGCCTCGGCTCCCGCCGAGCCCCCTCCGGGCTTGCCGGCGGGAGGCCCGCCTCCCGGGCCGGGCGCCGGCGAGGTTGGAGCCGTCTGGGCTCCGCCCGGCGGTGCCGCGGGCCTCTGCTTCTCCGAGCCGATCGACAGCGCTCCCGCCAGCAGGGCGGCCCCGGCGGCGGCCGCCGCGACGAACGTTCCTGGTCTCATCACTCGTTCACCGTCACCTTGACGTTGTCGTAGAAGATGTCCGCCGCGGAGTACCCGTACAGACCAGGGCTCCCCCGGAGGATGGGCATGGCGTCCGCGGCGCGGATGGTCCAGCCGGCCGGCTCCGGGTTCCCAGCCGGCCAGACCTTTCCCAGGATCACCACCTCGCTCCCCTGCCTCTCGACCCTCAGCTTCATCGTGTACCAGACCCCGGGATCCCACGGGAAGTCCACGGTCTTCTCCAGCCTCGGCTCGATCCAGTCCCGGACCTGGAGCCGCTGATGGTTCCCCATGAGGTCCAGGGTGTAGCCGGCCGCGATGACCCCCATGTCAGGCCGCTTGCGCCCCTTCACCGACCCGAGCAGGTCCGCCTGGATCGTGTACCCCGACATGGAAGGGGGCCCGATGAAGAGACTCGACCTCTCGATCCCCTGATCCATGAAGGGCTTCAGCAGGACCTTCTTCCCCTCCCGGTCCGCCCCCTGGAACCTCGTGGCGCCCCCCACCCATCCGGCGGGGCTCCTGCCGGCCTCCAGAGTCTCGAAGTCCTCGCTCCAGGGCAGAGGGGGCGCCAGTCTCACGCGCGCCTCGGCCGACAGGCTCCCGGCCTTCAACGTCACCGTCCCCGACTTCATTCCGCTTCCTCCGGGCGACAGGACCAGCTTCCCGTCGGCGCTCATCGAGCCCGGGAGTCCCTGCAAGCCCCACTCCCCCTTGACCGGGCCGGCCGCCGGCAGGCCCGAGGCGTCGAAGGAGCGCGCGGTGAAGGCGACGGTCTCGCCGGGAGCGGCGATCACCTCGGCCGGGACGATCTGAAGGGTGGCCGCGGGACCGGCCGGCGGGGCTTCCGCCTGCTTCGCGGAGGCGGTGCGGGGCGCAGGGGACGGCCGTGGAGCGTCCTTCTTGCCCAGGCAGAAGAGCCCGGCCTCGGTCGCCAGGAACACCCTCCCGTAGGCCACGGCCGGCGACGCGTAGATCTCGGCGTAGCGCCCGTCCGGCATGGTCACCTGATCCCGGTCCAGCTCCACGGCCCGGTCCGCCTCCGGCCTCAGGATGACCAGGTGGCCGTTCACCTCGGGCGCGTAGATCTTGCCGTCGGCCCAGACGGGGGATCCCTTCCCCACCGTCCCCAGGTTGTGCTGCCACAGGGTGGCGCCGGTGGCGGCGTCGAGGGCGAACAGATTGGCGGAGTCATCCACCACGTAAAGGCGCCCGCCGTGCAGCAGCGGCGAGGCGAACCCCACCCCCACCTCGTTGGCTCTCCAGATCTCGTGCGTGCGGGTGACGTCCCCCTTTCCGGTGCCGTCGATGCAGACCACGCGCCCCATGGCCGGCTCGTCGATGTTCTCGTCGGCGCTGGTGGCGTAGACGCGGGTGCCGTCCACCACCACCGACGTGTTCAGCCCCTGCTTGGAGAGCTGGAACGACCAGACCTTCTGGCCGTCGGCGGCCCTGAGGGCGTGGATCCACCCGTCCGCGTTGGGGGCGATGAGGAGGCGCTGCCCGCCGATCTCCGCGACCACGGGCGTCGCCTGGGTGGTGATCGTCTCGGGGCGCCCGCCCGGGGTCGCCACCCACAGGAGCGTCCCCGTCAGCTTGTCGAAGGCGAAATAGCGGTGGCGCGGAACGGCCTGATCGCCCCAGCCCGAGTTGGAGAATCCGAGGATGACCTTGTCCTGATCCACGATCGGTGAGTGCGTCCGTCCCCCGTAGCCGGAGATCCGGCCCAACTCCTCGGTGAGGGAGCGGGACCAGACCACCTTCCCGTCCCGATCGAGGCAGAAGAACAACCCGCCCACACCGTGGGCGTAGAGGTGTCCGGTCTCCGTGTCCCCCTCGATGGTGGCCCATCCCACCCGCGTGAACGGAACGGCGGTGTGGTAGACGTTGAAACGATGCTCCCACCGCAGTGCGCCCGTGGCGGCGTCCCAGCAGGAGACGACCTCCTGCTTGGCCGCGCCTTCCCCCCGGCGGCCGATGGCGCACACCCTGCCGTCGAAGGCGATGGGGGTGGATCGGCCGATGAAATCGGCCTTCCAGAGGACGTTCTCCCCCTCCACCGACCAGGAGGAGATGAGACCGGTCTGCCCGGAGACACCGTTCTGCTCGGGCCCCCTCCACCGGGCCCACTCGGCCCCTGCGCAGGGAATGGACAGGACCAGGACGGCTGAAGACGAAAGCAGCAGACGGCGGAGCGGAATCCGGAATCGACGAGAACGCATGCGCTGACGTGGCCCTCCCGAGAATGGTGAGGTCGAGGCCGCCATTCTAGCGCGGGCGGCGGTGCCCGGCAGGTCCGGGAGGCCGCCCGGCCGGGAACGGCCGGCCGACGGCGCAGGGTACTACGCGGGCGGGGCGCGCGGGTTCACCGGCAGGGGCGGAAAGAGTCGCTTTTACCAGTTTTTACAGCAGACGCTGCCCGGGATGGGCCGGACCGCCGCCGGGAGCCGGCGGCAAGGAGGCTCTCAGGGCGACGCCGAGGACCGGACCGCAGAGCCACTCCGGCAGCGACCCGGCGCCGGCGGGCGAGGTCCTCGAAGCGCTCCTGCCCTGCTCCAGGAGCCACACCGCAGCCTCCAGCAGCGAGGTGCCGGTCCATCCGGCGTCCGCGCCATCCGAGGGTGAGGTGACCGTCATCAGGCCGTCCCCGTCCACCGCCGAGCCCGGCGCCGCCAGGGTCGCGCTCTCGCCTCCCGCCAGCCCCGCGGGAAGCTCGTAGCCTTCCAGACCGGGATCGTTGGTCTTGAGCGTGACGTCGTCGAAGGAGGCATCGCCGCTCCAGGCGAGCAGTCCGAAGCGGCCGTCCACGGTCGCCGCGTTGAAGGCGTGGCTCAGCATGGTCTGACCGCCGATGGAGACGCTCACCGTGGCCCCCCTCAGGGAGGCCGCCAGCGCGTGGTCCACTCCGGCGTCCAGGACGGCGGACGCCTCGGCGTCGATCTTCCAGCCTCCCCGCGCCGTGCGGTGGCCGATGAGGATCCGATCGTTGACCACGTCGAGGACCACGAACTTGAAGTCGTCCGCGGCGTACCGATCGAACACGAACCCGGCCCGGCCCTGCGTCCGGATGAGAGCCGACAGATCGAGCGCAGAGTTGGCCCTCAGGCGGTGGCCCTCGAGACTCAGCAGACTGGCGGCGCCCTCCTCGCCTGGCAGCGCCACGCCCGCGTAGCGGCCGCCCGACGCCTGCCACAGGCCGGACTCACCCGCTCCGAACATCGGGCCGGTGCCGGCGTCGAATCCCTCGGTGGCCTGGAAGGTGATCTGCGGCGGCAGCACCTGCACGGCGATGTCGTCGAAGCTGCCGCGGGAGTTGTCCGTCCCCACGCCCACCAGCCCCCAGTTCAGGCCGTAGCTGAACCCGTCCACCACGCGCGCCTGGAAGGTGTGGGTGAAGATGGCCTGGTTGTTCACCACCAGCGAGGCGGTCAGCCCGTTCACCGCCAGGAGCATGTTGTAGAACTGGTCCGGCTTGGCCTGGAACGGCGTCTGGACGTCCACGTGCCATCCGGAGGCATCGCGATGGCCCATCACCAGCTTGTTGATGGCGACGTCCACGCCGGCGAACTTGAAGTCCGCGGCCCCCTGGTAGTCGAACACGATGTAGGCGTTGGCCTTCCAGCCGGCCAGCGGCTTGATCACGCGGATGGAGGCCTGCACCTCGTAATAGGACGGCAGCGCGTCGCCCACGTGGTAGACGCTGACCGCGTCGTTGCCCAGGGACAGCGGGGCCACTTGCAGGGCGCCCTTGGTCACCGTCCAGGTGCCGCTGTCGGTGGTGAAGCCCTGCATGCGCCCGTCGTTGAAGCTCGAGGAGCGCAGCACGTCCCTGCGCCCGCCGGGGATGTTGCCCGCCTGCGGGTCGGTCGGGGCGCCGGTCTGGTCCTGCCAGTCGAAGTCCTGCTGGCGCACCAGCCCCAGCTCGCCCCGGGGCTCGCCGTTGCGGGCCGGATCAGCGCCGGTGTCCACGGCCCGCGTGGGGTCGGCTCCCAGGGCCGCCGACAGCGCGTAGAGGAACTCGGAGAGCTGCGGCTGCAAGGCCCGGCTGACGGCGGCGGCGCCGTAGGGCGCGAAGGGCACGAGGTAGCTGTTGAACTCTCCCACCCAGTCGATGAGCCGATCGCCGCCGGTGTTGCCGATCAGCACGTCCCGCCCGGCGCCGCCGTAGGCGCGATCCTCGTACGTCGGGTGGGTGTCGGGCAGAGTGTTGAGACCGCCCGCCGTGGCGTGCTGATCGTCCGCGTTGATCAGGTCGTTGCCGTAGCCGCCGAACATGTCGTCGCGCCCCGTGCCGCCCACGATCCAGTCGTTGCCCAGGTCTCCGAACAGAGCGTCGTAGCCGTCACTGTGGGCCAGCGGGAAGTTCTGGGCGGGGATGGCCGTGCCCTCCAGAGTCGAGAAGTTCAGGAAGAAGGCCCGTCCCGTCCCCGTCTTGGAGAGGAGTCCGGCGTCGGTGAGGAGGATCATCCTCATCGGCTCGTACTCGTCGTACAAGGCGAACTCGCCCGCCCGCATGGTCCGGTCCTCGTGCTGCCCGTCCACGTCGTCGGGGTTGAAGGCCAGCACGTTGCCCGGGTTGAACGGACGGTGGTAGTCGCTGCGCACGACGCCGGTCAGGTCGCCGGCTGCGTCGTAGTCCTGGATGTAGGACTCGGCGAGGGCCTCCGCGCCGGACAGCGCATCGTCTCCCACCCCGCCGTGCACCGCGTCGTCGTCGAGACCGCCGAAGAGGATGTCGTCCGACGGGGTGAGGATCGGGTCGAAGTACGGCTGATCGGCGGGATCGACGTTGAACGGCTCCAGGTTGACCGTCTTCTTGAGCTTGCCCAGCACATGGATGATGGCCTGCTGCATCCTGCCAGGGGTGGTGATGAACTCCTCCACCGCCGCGGCGACCACTCCGTGCAGCGGCTCGGTGAGGCCGTTGCGCGAGGTCCCGATGCGGCCGTCGTCGCCCAGCAGGCCGTCCTCGCCCGTCCCTCCCGACGCCCAGTCGTGGCCGTACCCGCCGATCAGGTCGTCGTCCTGCCCCTCGCCGAACAGGATGTCGTCTCCCTTCATCCCGTAGGCCGCGTCGTCGCCCGACTCGCCGTGGAGCTCGTCCGAGGCGCCGATGTCCAGGGCCGCGTCGCCGGGGTTGAAGTCCGGTCCGCCGGGCGTGTAGTCGAGCAGGTCCGCGGCGCGCGGGATGATGCGCAACCGCAGGGCCAAGGGCAGGGCGTTGGTGTAGGTATCGTACTGGAAGGTCAGGAAAGCCCCGCCGTACACGCCGTTGGTGCCGACCAGCCGCAGGATCCTCCCGTTGTCGCCCAGCATGACGTCAGCGTCCCGGGCGTGTCCCTGCTCGGTGGTGTCCCCGGCATGGTTGCGGTCCAGATCGGTCCCCGCGCCGCCGAACATCAGGTCGCCGCCGTCGGGCCGCTGCAATCTTCCGGTCAGGCCGAACAGGTCGGAGCTGCCGCCCAGGACGTCGTCCTGGCCCAGCCCAGCGAAGATCACGTCGCGCCCGCCGTTGCCCTCGATGTAGTCGTCGCCGTCCGTGGCCGCCTCGAACGACGGCTTCACCACCAGGAGTCCGGCCTCGTCCCGGCGGGCGTCCACGTCGGGATCGCGGGCGGCCAGATCGTCCTCGACCAGCAGGTCTCCGTCACCCTGGATGACATCGTCTCCGAGCTGGCCGAACAGCACGTCGTCGTCCGGTCCGCCGGCGAGCTGGTCGTCGCCGAAGTCGTTGAGGGCGGCCGCCTCCACGTCGAACGAGTGGTCGAGCAGCGTCAGGCCGTAGTCGCTCCACACGGGGCGTCCGGCCGGGTTGAGCCGCGGCTGGCCGTCGGCCAGGGTCGAGCCCTGCAGGTCGTGGAGGATCGTCCCCTGGAGTGTCTGGAACCTCGGGCCCGTGAAGTCGCCGTACCGGGCCGAGCGATCCAGGAGCGCGTTGTCGCCGATCACCAGGTCGTCGCCCGCGTCGCCGTCGAGGAAATCCCCGGCCGCTCCGCCCACCACGATGTCCTCGCCCGGGCCCGCGGAGATGCGATCGCGGCCGCCGATCAGCCGCGCGATGGTCTCGATGGTCACCACGCGAGTGGTGGTGAGGCTGGCTCCTGCGGGGACGGCGGGCGAGCCCGACGCCAGCGGGTCGAACAGCAGCAGCAGCGCGTTGTCCGCGACGATCACGTCGTTGCCCTGCTCGGACGTCCCGCGGTCGGAGTCGCCGTCGATCCGGTCGTGGCCCACGCCGCCCACGACGAGGTCGTCGGCGTCGTCACCCTGGATGACGTCGTCGCCGCCGCGGTCATGGTCGGTGGATTCGATCCTCACCGGATAACCGTGGCCGTGCACGATGCGGCCGTAATCCCCGAGGATCACATCGTCGTCGTCGGCTCCGTCGATCCGCTCCCTGGAGGGATCGCCCACCGCGTCGTCGTTGCCGCCGCCGAAGAGGACATCGTCGTCGTTCAGCGACGGGTTGGCCGTGTCGCTTCCCTGGATGACGTCGTTCCCTCCAACGGTCTCGTGCACCGTCAGCGCGAAGGTCACCGGCCGGATGATCCCGTCGTGCTCGTCACCCGGCCCGCCGTGGCCGAGCACGGCCACCGCCATCGCCTCGAGCTCCGACAGGCTCATGGACAGGTCGACCACGGCCGCGGGGTCGGCGAAGTACAGAACGCGCCCGCGATCCCCGAACAGGATGTCGCCGGACTGGCCGCCGACCAGGACGTCTCGTCCCTGGCCCCCGAACACCACCAGCGGGAGCGTTGAGTCGGAGGCCGTGACCACGTCGTCGTCGGCGAAGGTCAGGAACGGATCGTACGGGCCCTGGGCATTGACCACGAAGAAGCCGTCTCCCGCGTCCGGCTCGGCGGGATCGGACACCGCATCGATGTCCAGATCGATGGTCACGGTGTCGTCGCCCAGCCCCGTGTTCAACGTCGTGGCCGTGCGCAATCCCAGCCTGTGGTGGGTGCCGTCCACGAAGAACTGGTCGTTTCCGTATCCGCTCCAGATCGTGATCCCGCCCAGATGGCCGCCCACGGGAGGCCTGGCGAACTCACCCGCCGCGGCCGCCTGGTAGTGGATGCGAGCAGGGGCCAGACCGCGGATCTGGATCTCGGCCCCGGCCACGAACGGCGACGGCAGCAGCCCGCCTCCGTCGAACAGCGGCTTGTCGGTGATCACCACGTCCCGATCCGCGGTGACGGTCGCTTCGTCGCTGATCATCATCAGGTGGCGGCCGGCGCCGGCGTGCAGGTTCAGCTCGCCACGGACGTCGTCCAGGTCCCCTTCCAGCAGGTCGGTGGACAGGGCCGTGGACAGGTCTTCGTCGGCGAGCCGGGAGATGTAGTAGCGCTCGTCGCCGTCATGGCCGTAGACGTTGGTGACGGCCGAGGTCCCGCGGATGTTCAGCACCTCGTCCCTGCCGGCCAGGTCGAGGTTCAGGACGTCGATCCCGCCATAGTGGACGCCCTGCGTGCGCGCCGAGAGATCGATCGGATTGTCGAGACTCCGGTCGTCCACGGAGAGCGTCCCGGCGATGGTTCCCGGCAGCCCGCTGATGTGGTAGGTGCGGACGGCGAAGGACGGCTCGTCCCGCACCACGCCGATGCCCGGGACAGCGAGGATCGCCTCCAGCGCCTCCGCCACCGCCTCTTCCGTGGCGTCGTACGGCAGCGCCCAGGTCCTGTTGATCCCGTCCACGAAGAGCGTGAAGGTGCCTCCCACGGCGTTGATCGTCACCAGGGCCGAGCCCGGCAGCACGGCCTCGGAGCGCGACTTCGGGGCCACCGAAAGCACGTAGTCGAGGCCGGCCGCTCCCCTCAGCAGCCCCTGGTACGAGACCAGGTACGTGTCACCGAGCTTCTCCACCAGCACGTCCTCCACGCCCGGCAGGAAACCCTCGGCCGACAGCAGGCCGGTGGATCGGATGGCGTCGATCAGGCGGTCCCGAAGCGTGCGGGCGTCGTCGCCCACGGCCAGGTCGACCGTGGCCAGGCCGTCGCCCAGGGTGATCTCGTAGGCGCCAGCTGCGGCGTTGACGCGGATGGTCTGGGTCAGGTTGAGCATGGAGCCGCCCACCACGATCGCGGGCAGCTCTCCCGAGGTGTCCCCGACGAGCCCGGACGGGTCCCCGACGATCGACAGGTCCGTCGCCTCGATGGCCTCGGCTCCCTGGAAGCCGATGGTGAACAGGTTCCCCGCGCGGTTCACCGCGATGTCGGTCACGTTGGGCAGACCCAGCGCCATCAGCGCCGCCTTGACCTCCAGCGAGCCGGCGGCGAAGGCGATGGGTGCCGTGACCGGGCCGGCGGCACCCACCCGCAGGCGGAACGTGCCGCCCGATGCGTTGCGGACGTCCACCGTGCGGACGATCGCGTCCAGAAGATCCATGCCGTCCAGAGTGGCGTCGGTGAGGATGCCGACGTTGTCGTTGAGGTCGCCGGAGTCGTCCAGGTTCAGCGTGTCGATCCCCGCGCCGCCGTCCACGCGCAGCAGTCCGTCGATCCTGTCGAGAACGCCGCCCGGCGGAACGTTTACGTGATCGATGATCCCATCGAACCCGGCCGCGGTGAAATGCGTCCCCACGCTGATGACGTCGTCTCCGGACTGGCCGCGGATGGTGGTCGGCCCGCCGATGGTCCGCACGAAGAGCTGGTCGTCCACTTCGGCCGGCATCCAGGACCTCTGCGGGCCGCCGTTGACCACGGTGGCGCCGGAGTGCGTGGAGTGGATGAGGAACTCGTCCTCGCCGCGGCCGAGGTGCACCTGCACCATCTCCAGATCGACGTAGGTGATGCCGCCTCCGTACACCTTGCCGGCTATCACTCGGTCCGGGCCCATGCCCAGGCCGACGATGCGCGAGTCGGTCATCTCGCCCCGGCGCGCGGCCACGCTGTCGACATCGAGCACGTTGAGGATGTCGACCTGCTCGGCTTCCACGGCCAGCAGATTCGGGTTGTCGTCGGGCACGAACTCGTGCGGATCGATCTCCACGTCCGTCCCGATGCCCGGGTAGTAGAGGTAGAGCAGAGGCTCGGGAATGGTCCTGTCGCCTTCCGGATCGATGCCGCCCTCGATGCGCAGCGGACCCCGGATGGCGTCGAGCGTCCGGGGCTGCGGCGCGAACACCTGCACCGCATCGCCGTCCAGCACGGCGTCGTCCACGGCCCGGACGCGGATGGTGCGCTCCTGGCTCCAGTCGGACGAAGTGAAGGTCAGACGCAGCTCGTCCGCGCTCTCGGAGAGGACGTTGCCGTCCCCATCCAGCAGCGCCACCAGGACTTGCCTGGCGTCCCCGGTCCGGTAGGTGATCACCACCTTGGAGGAGGCCGACGGCGCGGCGACCGGGCTGAGCGTGACGATCCTGCCCGCCGCGGCGTACTCGGAGCCGGCCAGCAGCCTGCTGTCGATGGCCACCGAGAGGATCCTCGTCGGGTCCTCGGTCAGCTCGAAGGCGCCGCCCGGCAGCGCGCCGAACAAGGCCGACTCGGCCAGCGTCTCGCCGTTCTCGAAGCGGTAGAGGACCTCCACCGGCGAATCGGCCGCGAGCGGACGGCCCGGGTCGGGCTCCAGGACCAGCGTCTGGCCCTCCAGCCGGAACTCGCCGCCCGACAGGTAGGCCACCAGCACCTCGTCGTCCGGCTCGGGCAGCAGGAGCGGCTGGATGGTCAGCGTGGAGCCGGTGAGCTCGAACTCGCGGCTCCCCAGCAGGCGTCCGCCCACCGTCACCGAGACGAGCTGGCCCGGCAGCCTGGCCAGCTCGAGGACTCCTCCCGGCAGCGCGCCGAACAGCGCGGCCTCGGTGAAGGTGGCGCCGCGGAACAGTTTCCGGCCGTCGATGGTGACCGCAACCACAAGCGTGGGAGCCTTGTGCAGCATCAGGGAACCGGAGAAGCCGGCCGGGTTGCCCAGGTCTCCGAACACCGCCTTCTGCGACACCTCGCCGCCCGTCTGGGTGAAGTCCGGCCTCACCACGACGTCCACCGGCGAGGTCGGCTGACGGGTCAGGGTCACGCTGTAGAGGTCGTCGAACGGCGACCCGGCGCCCGCAGCGGTCTCCATCACGCGCGTGGAGCCGTCGGTCTGCCTGATGAGCACGCCGCCGATGTCGTCGTCGCCCGCGGTGACGTCGAGGTCCCGCACCGAAAGATCGAAGTAGCCCGACGCGGCCCCCGCCGTGGACTCCACTTCGTGCCGGATGACCGGGATGTGCGTCCCCTCGATCGCACCATCCTGCGCCGCGGCGACGCGCACCAGCCTTCCGGAGGCCCAGTCGGCGGAGGTGAAGGTCAGCTCGTTGCCCGGCAGGCCGGGGTGGAGCAGGATGAGCTGGGAATCGGACAGCAGGCGCACCTTCACCGTCTCTCCGGCAGCCGGCGCGCGCGACAGCTCGACCAGGTAGGCGTCCTCGGCGCCGCCTTCCAGGACCGTGGTGGCGTCGTCGGGAAGCAGCGTCACCGGATCGAGAGGCGTGAGGACCACGCCGTTGGACTCATCGTCCACGACCTCGAAGACCAGCACCGGGATCCTCACTCCGACGTAGCTCAGCGCGCTGTCGTCCGAGATGCTGTGGCGCACCGCCTCGAAGTTGATGGCGCCGTCCGGCAGCAGATAGTCGATGGTGACCTGCGCTCCCGCGGGAGACGGGGCCGAGAGCATGAGGTGGACGGTTCCGCCGGCCAGCACGTACTCGGTCGAGGCCAGCCGCCGTCCGTCCACTTCGACTCGCTCGATGGCCCGCGGCTCGCGGTCCAGCAGGAACGAACCGGCCAGACCTCCCGCGAACGCGAAGCTCTCCTCGACCTGCTTCTCCGCCCCCTCCACGGCCGCGTCGGACGCCGCCACCACGTAGATGGTCCTCGGCACGGACCAGTCCGCCTCGGTGAAGGTGAGCACCAGCGACTCCACCGGAGCGGCCAGCGGGTCGTCGGTCACCAGCAGGCCGCGGGCCCCGGCCGCCTGCTCCTCGGCGCTGTCCGCGTTGGGCGAGATGGTGATGTGCACCACCCGCTTGAGGGGATCGGGGTCCTCGGGCGCGCGCGTCAAGGCCACGGTGTAGGCGGCGAAGACGTAGCCGTAGTCCTGATGCCGCGACGGGTCGATGGCGCCGGACAGTCCCTCGAAGACCCGCTGCAGCCCGATCGGGGTGATGACCACTGCCCCTTCCTCGTCGTCCGCGACCTCCGCCGAGATCCCCTCGACCACCGCGTCGCGGAAGGCGGGATCGGCGCTCTCCACGGAGTGCAGGATGAGTCCGCTGTGGCCCAGAAGGTCCTTGCTCGAAACGGCCACCGGGTTGCCGTCGGGATCGCCGCCCACGTCGAACGTGTCGCTGCCCAGTCCGCCGAAGATGGTGGTGCTGATGAACTGGCTGGTGGAGAGGACCACGAAGCGATCGTTCCCCTCCAGGCCGTCCACTTCGAGGATCTCCACCCCTACGAACCGGACGAACAGCCCCGCTCCGAAGGCTCCGTCTCGGGTGATGACGAAGGTGTCGCTGAACTCGGTGCCGATGATGACCACCGTGTCGGTGCCCGCTCCTCCGTCGATGTTGACCGGCGCGTTCTCCGTGTACTCCACGAAGTCGGCGCCCAGGCCTCCATTGATATCGGTCACTTGCTGGGCCGGGTCGATGGCGCGAGACCCCTTCAGTGCGAACGCTCGCACCGAGAACATGTCGTCGCCGCTGCCGCCGTTGAGGACGAGGGTGGCGGTGTTGTGGAACACGGTGAACCGATCGTTGCCGCTCCCGCCTTCGATGGTGGTGTCCTGACTGACGCCGTTGCTCAAGAAGCCCCGGGTGGTCTCCACGGTGTCGAACACGTCGTCCTTGAAGGGGATCTTCGGGAACTCGCGCTCGGACTGGAACATCTGCCCGATCTGGAAGGTGTCGTCGCCGGCGTTCCCCTCCAGGGTGGTGATGACCGCGTTGTCGTCCAGCGCGAAGTGGTCGTCTCCATCGTGGCCAAAGACCTGCAGCCCCTTGTTCAGGGTGAAGTCGTAATCCACCCGCTCGGCGGTCTCGTCCTGTCCCGACGGGATCAGCGGCAGCAGGGCGACGAACGCTCTCTTGAGCGGGACCAGGACGCCGCCGATCTCCACCGGCGTGCTGCGAGCCGCGCGCAGGAGGAAGCGGTCGTCGGCCTCCGTGCCGTGAATGTCCAGCTTGTCCACCCCGTCGGCGGCCCCTCCGGAATCGTGCACGCCGACCACGGAGATGGGATGGGCGGCGGAGTGCGCCGCGCCGGCCAGGCGGACGGTCACGTCGTCGCTTCCCAGTTGTCCGTCGATGTTGAGGAACGCGCCGATCCCGTTGACGCCCGTCGGAGCGCCGGACTGGTCCACGTTGACGACGATGTCGTCCTCGTAAAGCAGGCCGGGCAGGCTGCTCCGCGAGGCGCCGAAGACCACGTCGTCGTTGTAGAGGATCTCAACCAACGAGGGCCCGAAGATGGGCGCGGCGAAGAAGACCAGCTTCGTCCCTTTCACGAAGTCGTAATCCAGGCCGAAGATCTGAGGCACGCCGTCCACGAGGACCTGGATGGCGTCCGTGCTGTCCAGGATCCTGAAGGTCTGGACGTATTCCTTCTCCGTGACACGGTGCACTTCGCCGGCGGGAACGACCGGATCATCCCCTTCGATCTCGGTCCCTCCGGCGATGGTGTCCACCGTGATCAGATCGCCGCCGGGGCCGCCGCTGACCCTCGTGGTTCCGCCGTGCGTGCTGGCCACGTGGAACGCGTCGTCGCCCAGGCCGAGCATCACGTGCACCGCCTCCATGTCGGAGTAGCTGATGCCGTGCGACATTCCCAGCCCGGCCAGCGTGGAGGAGGTCAGCAGGCCCCGGCGCATTCCCTGCTCGCCGTCCGGAGACCCGCTGTCGTCCACGTTCAGCCGGTCCACGTCGGTCTGGCCGTTGCCGTCCACGACCAGCGGAGCCAGGATGAAGTCGACCACGCCCAGCCAGTTGTCTCCTCCCGCGCCGGCATTGCTGCCAACGTTGACGACGTCGTCCTGGGAGCCTGTGGGCAGCGTGTTGAGGAACGGCATGCCGTCCACCCTTTGTGTGCCCGCCGGGCCGTAGGTCAGCACCGGCAGGAGGCCGTCGCCCACCACCGTGGTCGGGCCGCTGATGGTGCGCACGTTGAGGATGTCGCGTCCGGCGCGCGCCTCGATCTTCGTCGTCCCGGCGTGCGTGCTCAGCACCGTGAACACGTCGTCGCCCGATCCCAGGTCGATGAGCAGGTCCTCGAAGCCGAAGTAGTCGATCCCGCCCGGCATCGAGGCCATCCCCAGGCCGTCGACGTGGTTCAGCGAGAGCGTCCCGGTGTTGTCGGCCGGATCCGCCGTGTCGTCCACGGTCAGCCGGTCCATGCCGCCCTGGCCGTCCACCCTCAGCAGCGCGTCGATGTCGTTCACCGTGCCCAGCACGTTGATGAAGTCGGTGGTCCCGGTCTCGGGGTCGATCTCCCACAGGCCGGCCTTGCTCCCCACGCTGACCACGTCGGCCCCCTGACCCGCCTCGATCCGGGCGTCCGCGGCGATGGCTCGCACGGCGACGCGGTCGTCCCCGCCGTGCGTGCGCACGGTGAGCTCGAACTCGTCGGCGGAAGGCCCGAGCGAGGGCAGGTGGGTCCGCACGATGGTCACCAGGTCGGCGGCCTCGCCTGTCTCGAAGGTCACGTTGTCGATCCCGCGGAACAGGATCTCGCCCGGCATCCCGTTGACTTCGCCGGCGTCCGAGCCGGACCCCGGCGCCGGATCGTCGGCGGCCTCGATGGTCAGGCGGTGGAACTCGGCCGGGGTGCGCACTCTGTCGTCCTCTCCGTAGAAGGCGCGCTCGCCGCCGAACCAGCGCCTGGCCTCGCTGCCGAGGGTCAGCTTGGGATCGCCGGCATCGTAGGTGTCGATCACCCAGCCAAGGTTCACGTCCTCGACGTAGAGAGGCTCCCCGCGGCGGTGGTTCTTCACCTCCAGACGGTAGGTCACCACGACGTGCGCCCCCTCGGTCGGCCGCACCGCCGGGACCAGGGTCAAGGTGTTGCCGGACACCGTGTACTCCGAGGAGGCCAGCTCCACACCGCTCACCGTGACCCGGAAGAAGGCTCCGGGGCTGAGCGGTGTCCGGGACAGCGTGAACACGTCGCGCAGGAGCTTTTCGTCGACTTCGTCTGTCTCGCCGTCTCCGTCGTTGTTGATCCCGTCAACGTCCCCCTTGCCGAAGTACGAGAACGACTCGGAGAAGTTCTTGCCGATGGTCTCCTCGGTGTACAGGAGGACCAGGCCGTTCTCGTCCAGCACCAGGTTGCCCTGTGCGTCCACGACGGGCCGGCCCGGCGCCAGCGGCTCGTTGCCGAACCGGAGCCGGGGATCGCTCTGGGCGTGGACGGCGGGGGTGGCGATGGTGATCCTGACCGCGTCCACGTCCGCCAGGTTGATGGCCGCGTTGAGCGTGATCAGGTTCGCCGCGGTGTCCACGGTGAAGCTCGGTCCGGTGGTGAGGCCGTCGGCCTCCAGGGTCAGGCGGCCGAGGGTGGAGAACTCGGTGCGGCGCTGCAGGGTCACCGCCACCACGTCGCCGGCCCTCAGGTCGTAGCCGAAGCCGGAAAGCAGGTCGAGGTCCAGGAACCTCGTCCTGGTCATGCCCGCCTTGAAGTCGAATGTCGGCGGCAAGTAGGGCCCGTCAGCGGGAACCGCTTCTCCGCCTGCGTCGATCAGGTCCAGCACCGCCTCCAGACGGCGATGGATGACCGCCTGACCTCCCACGTGCTTGAAGAGCTGCTGCACCTGCGCGCCGGTGATGGTCTCGTCGCCGGCCAGATCGTCTGTGCCGATGAGGGTCAGGATCTTCTCGGTGAGGTCGATGTCGGCGATGGTGTAGATGCCGTCGTTGACGGCCGTGCCGCTCACCAAGACGGTGTCTCCCTCGGCGAAACCGTCCACGATCCAGCTCCTGGTATCGGTCCGGGTGATGCGGTCGGCGCCGGGCCTCTGGTCGAACACCAGCGTCGGGTTCCCCTTCACGGCGACGGGGTTGGTGACCAGGTTCCCCTGCTCGTCGAACACCAGCTCGCCGCCCAGATACCGCTCGATCTCTCCGGTGAGACGCACGACGGGATCGCCGCGGAAATGGAGCATCGGGTCGCCCGGTTTGTGGAAGAGCGGGTTGCCGAAGGGATCCCGCAACGGCTGCCTGGTCACCAGGTCGAGCATCGGCTCGCCTCCGGCGTAGGAGAGCGGCTGATGCGTGAACGGATCCAGGACCGGCTCACCGCCTGAATAGGCGCGCGGGGTCGGCTGCAGCGGCATCCCGTCCGTGCCCACGGACGTCACGATGAAAACGTTGCCCACCAGCGTCCCCGCCGCGCCATGGTGGAAGGTCGGGCGCCCGCCGCTCAGGACGTCCACGTCGATGTCGAACGTGTCGAGCAGCGCGGTCTGCGCCGCGGCGGCGCCTCCCAGCGTCAGGTCGGCCGAGCTGTCCACCATCAAGGTGTCCTCGCCGGCCAGGTCCGGATCCTCGGTGGGCGTCACGAACACGTCCTCCACCCTGACCCACGGGATCGGTCGAACCCGGTTGGCCAGAATGGTGGATGGCGTGGCGGTCGGACCGAGCTGCTTGATCCCGTTCATCAGGTAGAGCGGGCTTCCGTTCTCGAAATCGGTGGCGAACGCGCCCGGCCTCGCGCTGCCGTCGGGGTTCGTGGAGCCGAACACCTTGTTGCCGGCCGGATCCAGGTACACAGGCTGGGCGCCGGCAGGGAGCGGGTTGCCCACCGGGTCGTCGAGGAAGTCGGCGACGTCCTGCGTGTCCACGGGCAGGATGACCGGGATGCCGGTCAACGACGGGTCGATCGTCTCCTTCCCGTCGAGGTCGAAGTAGAGCAGGTTGCTGGACCCGTCCCTCTTCTGGATGCCGTACTCCGGCAGACCATACTCGTGGACGGCGTCCTCGATGATCTGGCCCGTCACCGGGTCGAGCACCACGATCCAGACGCGGAGATGGCCGGCGCTGTCCGGATCGGCCTCCACGATCGGCCGCAGGGTCCATCCGATCCCAGCCGACTCCGTCCCCGTGAGGATCTTCGGGACGTTGCCGATGACGTTCGGGCTGAAGTCGGACGCGCTGAACCGGACCGCCTGCTCCACGACGTGGGCGTCGCCATCCACCACCAGCCTGCTCAGGATCCTGTTCAGGTCGCCGTCGTCGGACACGTTGACGGTGTCGTCGCCCGCGCCGCCCAGGATGCGCGTCTCGCCGCCCACGGTGCGCAGATGGATCGTGTCGTTGCCCCCGCCGGCCACCACGGACAGCTCGAGGCCCTCGCTCACCTGCTCCACCGTCAGACGGTCCGCGCCCTCGCTCAGCCGCAGCTCCAGACCCTCGATCTGCTGCATCTGGATGCCGTGATACCGCACCAGGAGGCCTCCCGCCACGCGCACTTGCTCGTAGGCGTTGCGGCCGCTCGCCGGATCCACCGGCAGGCCAAGGCCCTCCAGGCTCAGGAACGTGTCGAAGAGCAGGTCCTCGCCGGCCTCGTCGACCGTGCCGTCCCCGTCGTTGTCGGCGCCGTCGGTGAGCCTGCTTGCCACGCGGTCCTGGTCGAACAGCGGGATGGCGCTCACCTCGCCGGCCTCGTCGATCTGCCCGTTGCCGTCGTTGTCCACGCCGTCCACGTGCTCGTCCGCCTCGTCGATGAGCCCGTCGCGGTCGTTGTCGATGCCGTCGCCGTCCATGGGCAGGAAGATCTCGCCCACCTGGACCAGCCTGGGCACCGTGCGCAGACGGAGGAAGCCGTCCAGCTCGCCCGCCTCGTCGATGAAGCCGTCGCGGTCGTCGTCCACGCCGTTGAGCTGCACCGGCCCTTGCTGGGTGTGGACGATGACCCGGTCTCCGGCATCCTCGGCCTCCTCCGTGCCGACGATGGTCAGACGGCCCAGGATCCTGGAGATGTCCACGGCGCGGTCGGCCTTGAAGGCGAACGGGGGAGGATCGACGAGCACGGGAGCCGGCTGCACGAGCTGCGTCCGCTGGATGACCTCGCCGACGCGGTAGTTGATCTGGAAGCTGGTCGCCGCAATCTGGATGGTCGAGTTCAGCAGGAAGAAGAGCGAGAAGTCGTACTTCACCCTCCAGCTCACCCCGGCCACAACCGTCGACACCACGTCGGTGCGCGGCAGGAAGAGCTCCAGGAAGCGCCCGAAGGCGTCGGCTTGCTGCTGCGCCAGGGCCTGGGCCGCAGCGTCCACGCTGCCGCTCGCCAGGAGCTGCGCCGCGAACCGGGCCAGGCTCACCTCGAACACGAACGGCGACGACGAGCTGGCCAGGTCGATGCTGCGGTCGTGGTAGACGATCTCAGGCGGCAGCGGGATCTCGATGGGTGGCGGCACGTAGGTGAACGGCGGCGGGTTGAAGATGAGCGGCGGATGGTCCCCGCCCACGTGGATGGTGTCGTCGCCCGAGCCGCCGACCACCGTGGTCTCGAAGCGCTCGCCGGTCGCCAGGACGTAGATCTGATCGGGCCCGCCGGCGCCATCCACCTCGATGGCCTCGATGTTCTTGAACGTGACGATGCGGCCCGCCCCGGCGACGTAGGTGTCGGTGATCACGAACACGTCGCCGATGGGCGTCCCGATGACCACGATGGTGTCGATACCCGGCCCGCCGTTGATGTTCACCGGCGCGTTCTGCAGGTAGTCGTACCGGTTCACTCCCGTGCCGCCGAAGAGCTGCGACAGGTTGGTGATCTCGTCCGGATCCTCGGCGTTCTCTCTCAGCACGAGGAAGGTCTTCAGAAGGAAGCGGTCGTTGCCTGTCCCGCCGTGCAGGTACAGCTTGGCCCGGTTGTGGTTCACCTCGAAGCGGTCGTTCTGGCTGCCTCCCAGGACGAAGAGGGTCGCCGAGTTGCCGTTGGTCATGTTGTCGGTGTCGGCCACGGGCACCCCGTCGGGGAACTCCAGGGTGCGGTTCCCTTCATCGGGGATGAGCGGGACCGTGCCGATGACGATGTTGTCGTCGCCCGAGCCCAGGTTCACGATCGTTGGCACCGCAGTGTCGTCCGAGAGCACCTGGTCGTCGCCGCCCAGAGTGCTCACCACCACGCGCTCCACGCCGCGGTAGGTGACCAGCGTGTTGGACACTTCGCGGGCCACGATCGAGCCCACGCGGAACGAGCCGCTCCCCGCGGCGTTCAGCACGATGTTGTCGGCCAGAGCCGTTCCCCGCACCGCCAGCAGGTCCGAGCCCGACGTTCCTCCCGAGTCCACGATTTCGATGCGGCCGGTGTTGGAGAGCGGAATGGTGATCACGTAGTGCTCGAGATCGGCCGAGGAGTTGCCCAGGTTGTCCAGGGTGGCCCGGCCCATCCACGGGGCCACCGCCAGCTCGGCGCCTCCGACGCGGATCAGGTTGTCCGAATCGTTCACCACGATGGTGTTGTTGCCATCCCCGCCGGAGATGACCGCGCGCTCGAAGATGTTGTCCAGGTCTTCCACGATCGCCCCGGCCGCCCAGCGATCGCCGGTGTCCGGGATCCCGAAGTCCGGATCCTCCTCGTTGGTGACGCGGTTGATCAGGGACGTCTCGCTCTCCAGCGTGGTGTTGAAGGAGAACGGCAGCGATCCGGTATCCTTCAGGATCGTCCCCGTCACGAAGGCGTCGTTGAACAGGCCGAGGTCGTGGTCCTGGATCTCGACCAGCGTGTCGATCTCCTCCGCCGGGCTGGCGTCGACGAACACGTCGAAGCCTTCGCCTCCGGTCACCGTGTCGTTGCCCAAGCCGCTGTCGAGGTGGTCGTTGAAGGGAGTCCCGATCAGCCGGTCGTCGCCCGGGCCGCCGAACATCCGCACGGCCACGAGATCGGGGTAGATCAGGCTGTCCGAGGGATCGGGGTCGCCCAGGCCGCTGGCGTCGAGGAGGTCGTCACCGCCGCGGGAGTCGATGACCAGAGTGTCCCCTTCCGACCGCACGGTGTTGGTGAGCAGCACGTCGGTGATGAGGATCCCCGCGCCGCTCTTCACCAGCACGTTCACGTCGCGGATCTGGTCGGTCTCATCCTGCTCGCCCGTGACGGAGAACTGGTCGGCGCCGCCCATGCCGTCCAGGCCCGTCAAGGTCACCACGTCGGCCGCTCCGTCGTCGGAGACGTTGACCACCGGGACCACCAGATTCTGCTGCTCCTCGGCGTCGTCCACCTGCCCGTTGCCGTCGTTGTCCAGCCCGTCGCTTCCTTCCGGATCCGGGACGACCGTGGTCTGGCCGGTGTTCACGATCCGCTTGCCGGCGTCGACGGTCAGCCGCTCCACTCCCGACCCGCCCAGATGCGCGACGGTGACCGTGTCCGCTCCGGTGGAGGCGTCCACCACCAGGTCTTCGACCCCGGTCGCCTGGATGGCGCCCCATTCGCCCGCGCCCGACATCCTGGCCACGCGGACGTTGGAGGCCACGGGCCTGGTGACCTGGATCGCGTCTCCCGCCGGCGTGGCCGTCACCACCAGGTGGTCGGTCCCCGGGCCGCCCTGCACCACGTGGCTCATCAGGAGCTGCTGCATGGTCCAGCGGATCAGGTCGTTGCCGCCGCCCGCGTCGATCTGGTCGTTGCCGCCGCGTCCGTCGATCTCGTCGTCGTGGTTGCCGCCGGTGATGAGATCGTTGGAGGCGCCGCCGAAGATCTGGTCGCTGCCGTCCCCGCCGTCCATCCTGGCCACACCGTCCCCGTTGTGGATCAGGAAGTCGTTCTGCGGGCCGCCGTCGAAGTAGGCGGAGGTGGCGTCGTCTCCGGTCTCCAGGTAATCATCGCCGGCGCCTCCGATCAGCACCGCGCCGTACGGGTTGCCATCGGGCCCGTTGACCGTGCGGAGCCCTTCGCCCTGGTAGATGAGCTGGTCGTCGCCGTTGCCGCCGGTCAGGTGCACCGGCACCTCGACCCCGTCCTGGACGATGATCTGGTCGTTGCCCTCTCCCGCGTCCGCGACGATGCTCTTCACCCCCTCGAAGAGCTGCTCGCGACCCCCGGCGATGACGCGGATCTTCTCGCCGGTGGCCGCGCTGCCCCCGGCGTGCTGGATGATGAAGACCTCATTGTGCTCGTCAGGCTCGTCGGTCGTGCCGTCCCCGTCGTTGTCGGCGCCGTCGAACTGGGCGTTGCCCAGGTTCCGGAACTGCGAGCGACTCCCGGTGTTGAGGTGCAGCTCTCCGTTCACCATCGTGGGTTGCCACTGCTGAGCCTGGCTCGGCGAGGGGTTGCCGGCAAGGAAGATCGGCCGCGGCAGCTCCAGCGTGCCGATGCTGAACGTGACGGTCTTGCTGACCTTGACGAACAGGATCTTGATCCTCACCGTCACCGAAACCCTGATCTCCACGCTGCCGCCGGTGTCGCTCTCCACGATGAAGCTGAAACTGACGCCGATGCTCGCGAACGTGATGCCGAAGAGGCGGGCGCTGACATCGGCGCTGGCGATGAGGCCGAAACGGTAGCGGAACGCCGGCTTGACCAGATGCTCGTTGATGTCCGCGGCGTCGATGAGGCCGTCGAGGTCGTTGTCCATGCCGTCGGTGCGGAAGGCGTTGTTCTCGTAGCGCACCAGTCCTTCGCGGCTGTGCAGGAAGGCCCTGATGCTGAACTCGCCGACCAGCCCGAAGCTGCGGGAGCCGATGACCAGCTCGCCGCTCAGGGCTATGTCGAACTCACCGGCCGAGTTGAACCAGCCGCCGGCACTGAGCGTGGCGATCCCGAAGAAGCTGATGGAGGCGTCGAACTCGACGTACCAGTCACCCTGGTCGAGGATCAGCCACTGCGCCGTCTGGCCGGATCCGACGCGGATCGGGGTCTCGCCGTCGCCGCCCACCTGGATTGCGAAATGGGCGTTGAACTTGAGGACTTCGAGGAACTTCACCGTCCCGTTGAGCTCCAGGCGGAAGGTCCGTCCTGGGATGGTCACGCCGTTCGCGTTGGTGGCGATGCTGCGCGTGTTGATGCGCAGCTCCCCGCTCGCCGCGATCTTGATGATCTCGGCGATGCTGAGGTCGATCGACACCCCCAGCCGCATGACGAACCCGGGGTTGTCGGCGGTGTAGATGCCGGCGAACCCGGTCGCCTGAAGGGTGAGCGGGCCGAGATCGAGCTGCACGTCGAACGACAGCTCGAACGAGCCGTTGCGGATGGCGATGGTGACCTGGCCCGAGGCCTCGGCGAACCCGAGGAAGATGACCCGTCCCTGGATGCGCACCAGGAAGCCCGGCTGGATGAGCTCCCCGTTGTCCGCGTTCGGGTCCATGCCCGGGAAGGCGGGATCGGCCGGGATCGTGGGGACCGGCTTGGCGCTCCCCGTGGTGTTCAGCTCGAGGAAGAAGCTGGCCTCCAGCCCCAGTCCGATGCTGTTGCCGAAGTCCCCTCCCACGCCCAAGGACACATCGATCCGGGCGACCAGCCCGTCGTTGTTCAGTTGGAACCCGGCGAACACGTCCAGGGTCCCGAGCGGTCCCAGCGTGAGCTGGGCGTCGGCGATGAGGACGACCTCGAAGGGATTGGTCCTGAACGAGAAGTAGAAGATGCCCCGCAGCGTCACCAGCCCGACGATGTCCAGCTCGCCTCCCATGAGGAAGGTGATGCCGGGCTGGATCATCTTGGTGCTGGCGGTCCGCTCCACGGTCCCATCGGGGTTCACCTGGAAGACGGTGATGGGCCTGGCCTCGTTGCCCTCCGACAGGTTCAGCTCGAAGACGAGCCCCCCGCGCAGGGTGACGCCCGGGATCCTCCCCGTGCTCGCCAGGATGAGCTGCGCGCTTCCCCAGATCCCGTTGTCCTCGCCGACGCGGGCGGTGAAGGAGATGGAGCCGGAGACAGCGCCCAGGAAGGCGATGTCGGCCGACACGAAGCCGATGATGCTCAGCTCCACGAACGCCTCCGGCTCCGTGACCACCGATGTGGTGATCTGGAAGAAGCCGGCGAAGGTGATGATGCCGAAGAAGTCCAGCTCTCCCTGGATCTGGACCTGGAGGTAGATGGCCGGCGAGTCCTCGTGGATGACCAAGCGGTCGTCGCCCGCCCCCATCCCGCCGAGATCCTCCACGATGTACCACCGGTCGTTGTCGTCGCTCACCTTCCAGGTGGTGATGTGGCCGTCGCCGGCGCGGGCGATCGCCTGCACCTTGGCGTCGCCGGTGAAGGTCACCCCCTCCCCGGTGAAGATGTCCACCCAGTCCTGATGGAGGTCCTGGGGCTCGAACATCAGCGTGGGAAGCTTCGAGGCCTCGCTCGTGCCGCTCACGTCGAACAGCTCGGCGGTGGCGTATGTGGCGTTGCCGTTGGCGTCGGGCGCCGACTCCGGAAGGACGATGGCGCCTCCCTGGAAGATGGGCAGAGCCATGTCCTCGGGATCGAGGAGGTTCAGGAACTCGTTGGGGATCTCGAACCGGAACTCATCCAGCGTGGCGTTGAAGAGGATCTGCGCGCTTCCGGTGAACGACACGCCGGGCAGCGCCGACAGCCCGCCGTCGTCGAAGTCGCCCGTCCCCAGCTCCACTTTCACGCGCAGAGCGCCGGCGATCCCGAACGGATCCGTTCGGATGACGAACAGGCCGATGATGTCCACTTCGTTGACGAAGGCCAGGGCGGGGAAGGCCACGATGAGGACCGCCTTGACCGCCGAGTCGCTGGAGATGTCCAGCTTGGCCAGCGTGAAGAACTCGAAGCCCTCGGCGGAGATCCGGATGCGGACGCCGCCCCGGATGCTGAACCACGGGTCGTCGCCTCCCTGCGGATCGTTGACCGTGAACTCCCCGGTCATCTGGATCATGAAGGACTGAGGCTGCAGAACGAACGCCTGCTCCTCGCCGCGGATCACGAGGCGGTCTTGATCCAGCGGGGAAGGCGCCCCGGAGGCCCCTTCCACCTTCTCGATGAAGTACTGCTTCGCCCCGTCATTGACGCGCCACTTCACGACCGGGCCGCCGATGCCATTGCTGGTGATCCCGATGACCCTGGCCTCATCACTCAGGGTGACGCCGCCCAGCGACTGGAAGGCGCTCTCCCAGGCGCCGGAGAGCTCCGCGGGCGTGCCGAAGAGGTTCATCGGCAACATGGGAGAGGCATAGGAGATGCCGCCGGAGGAGACGATGTGGAAGATCTCGTCTCCGGGGATCCCTTCCAGGGCCAGCGTCTGGGTGATCTCCCGCTCGGTGGTGTTGATCTCCAGGCGAGCTTCGGCGTGCGCGGTGATGCCGATCGTCTCCAGGAACGACAGATTCGTCCCGAAGGCGAGCGCGCCGTACAGCTCGGGAACGCCGGAGATCGTGTCGCCCAGATCCAGGACGAACTTGGCGGCGCCCGAGGCGATGTTGCCGAGCTTGAAGACTTTGAGCGTCCCGCCCGCCTCGAGGCTGAACACCGGCCCCGGAGCGATCTCCAGGATGGCGAAGCCGCGGATCTCGAGCAGCGGCTCGTCGAGCAGCCCCAGCGCCTCGAGGATGATCCCGCCGCGCAGCTCGATGAAGAAGACCTTCTCGGGCTCGCTGCCCGGTGCCGGTGCCGGATCACCAGGCTCCTCGTTCTGGATCAGGCGGAAGCTCTCGGTCTCGGCGGCGCCGGGGTTGCCGTCCTCGTCGGCCCAGCCGGCCTCGACGAAGACGATGGTCACCCGGCCCGGAGCCAGGTCGCGGTTGAGGTAGTAGCGGAAGGTGACGCCGTCCTGCAGGGCCGTGGGCACGGGATCGACGGAGACGGCGCCCATGGCGTCGGTGAGCGTGAATTCGTCATCCATGTCCAGGATGGTGTCGAGATCGAGCTCGACGTCCCCGGCGAGCGGGAACCGGACATCGATGTACGGGCGCGGCAGGTTGCCGGAGCCGGAGTTGATCTGCAGCGTCATCGGCGCGGCCACCACTCTCGGCGCCGAGCCGTAGGTCCAGGCGGCGGCCGCTGGATCGTCGAAGTCGACCACCACCCGGTCGTTCTGCGCCAGGCCGGTCACGACGAACCGGTAGGTGTTGGTCGCGGCGTCCTGCAGCGTGACGCTGCTGACGGCCGGGGTGCTGCCCGGCGGGCCCCGGATCACGAACGGAAGGGAAGGCAGCATGGGCAGGACCACGGTGCTGGGCTGGCCGCCGAACCGCACGTCGATGAACCGGGTCATGCCGGACTGCTGCACGGTGACCGTGCGCTCGGACAGCAGCGGGTAGAGGTTCCCGGTGGCGTCCACATAGTTGACGCTCCCGTCGAGGAAGGTGAGCTGGAGCTGTCCGTCCTCGAAGGTCCCCTCGAAGAAGTAGCGGAAGGTGTTGCCTGCCGGATTGACGAGCGCCACCTCGCCGGTCAGGGTGAATGTGCCATCCATGGACCCGGCGGTGACCGTGAACTCGGGCTGCGTGTCGAGGACCGAGGCGGCGTCCACGGTGGCTGCGTACGGCGGAACGGCGAAGGTCACGTCGATGTAGCCGCGGCCGTTGGCCAGGGCGACGTCGGTCAGCGAGCCCTTGAGCGGACCGGCCAGGTCCGCGGTGAGGCGCTTCACCGTGAAGGTCTCCACCTCCAGAGCGCTGGCGTAGACGCCGGGGCCGGTGTCCAGCATCCCCGCCACGTCCAGCGGGGTGGATGAGAAGGCGCCTGCGGCGAAGGTGACCGTCACCTCGCCCCCTGCGAAGTCGCCTGTCAGGTAGTAGCGGAAAATGTTCCCTCCGGCCAGCCGCGTGGGCTGCAGGGAGGCGGACAGCGTCGCCGTGCCGCGACCCGGACCGTCCAGGGTGAACTCCTCCTGCACGTCGAGGATCGACTCGAGGTCCAGGGTGTCCCCTGTCGTCGGACCGAACCGCACGTCCAGGTATCCGGTGTTGACGGTGTTCGAGTCGACGACGGGAGCAGGGCCGGTGTTCGAGTTCTGGGTGCCGCCGCCGAACGTGTAGCTTCCGGTCAGGAAGGTCACCGTGATCGGCTGGCCGCCGGCCTGGTTATAGGTCCCGGTGACCCAGTACCTGAACCGGGCCGTGGCGAGGTCGATCAGGACGGGCGCCTGGGTCCGATCCAGCGCCACCGTGCTGCCGGCCGGTACGTTGAGCGTGAACTCATCCATCCCCATGCCCGTGTCGAGCACCGAGTCCACGTCGATGGTCTGACCCTGGGGGACGATGAACTGCACGTCGATGAACCCGCGGTCATTGAGGCTCTTGAGCCCGATCGAGTTGCCGTTCTCCGGCCCCGCGAGGTCGAGCGTCGGCCCGACGACGGTCAGGGAGAGAGTCGACGCCGCGTTGGTGAACGACCCGTCCTGGAACGTTCCCGGCTGCACCAGCACGTCGAGGGCGCCCGGCTGGAAGACGACTTCGAAGACGTACCGGTGAACGTCACCGCCCAGCGAGATCGGCGCTCCCTGGGGCGCGATGGCCATCGCCGGGTTGGAGACGCCGACGGCGGGCCCGAACAGCTTGATCTCGTCGCCGCTGATGACCTGACCGGCCATCGAGTCCTCGTTCAGGCTGCCGTTGCGGGTGGGCACGAACCGGACGTCGAGGTAGCTGCGGACGTTCGTCGCGGCCAGGTCGCCCAGGTTGTCCGTCCCCGGCGCATGCGACGTCTGAATGAAGGACCATCCGGTGCCGTCGAGGTTGAGGGTCACGCTCACGGGCGTGATGCTGCTGCTCCCCGTGAAGTTGAACCCGGTCCCCTCGATGCGGTAGCGGTAGGTGGCCCCCTCGCCCAGCCGGACGGGCGCGCGGCTTCCAACCAGGCTGATCGTCACCCCGGGCGTCCCGACGGCCCCGATGGAGAACTCGGCCGAGAGGTCGGTGATCGAGGCTGGATCGATCTCGTATCCCATCACCGGCGATGCTGGGAAGGCCACGTCGAGCTGGGTGGCGTTGGTGACCGACACCATCATCGTCCCCGGAGCGTAGCCGGTGTTCTTGAAGGACCAGCTCTTGGGCAGGAACTCCACCGTCACGTCGCCGGCCAGGAAATGTCCGGACACCCAGTAGCGATAGGTGCGCGCGGCGGGGAGCGGCTGGGGAGCCTGCTCGTTGTCCAGGACGACGTCGCCCACGCCGGGACCGGTGAGGCGGAACTCGGGCTGCAGGTCCACGATGGAGGCCGGGTCGATGGTGAAGCCCATCTCCGGCTCCGGGAACTCCACGTCGATGAAGTTCCTCTTGTTCAGCTTGGACACGTCGATCCGAGCGCCTGTTGCCGGGTTGGCGAGCTGCGCGGTGGGTCCTTCGACCTTCAGGATCACCATGCTCGCCGCGCCGGCGTCCCCTCCCAGCTCCGTCCAGCCGCCCGACATGCCGCTCAGGAACGACACCTCCACGTTCCCCGGGCGGTAGTCGAACGACCCGAGCTTGTAGCGGAAGCGGGTGATCCCTTCGTCCGCCAGGTGGATGTACAGGTCGTCGTCGGTTCCCGCCATGCCGTCACCGTCGAGATCCTCCATGGTCGAAACCGGCGTCGCCTGCAGGAAGCCGTCCTCGTCGGCCACGAAGGCGACGGGGATCGGCCTGCCCGGGATGCCGGGAACGCTGTTGAAGGCGCTCCCTCCCAGGCTGAACTCCATCCCGCTGTCCAGGATGGACTCGTAGTCAAGGTTGCGTCCCGGGGTAGGCTCGAAGATGACGTCGATGTACTTCTCCCCCTCGTACTCGTCGTCGTTGAGCAAGCCCACGTCGATGGACGAACCGTTGAACGGACCGGCCACGCGCGCGCCGGCCTCTCCGATAACGAAGCTCTGCTCCGTCTCGTCGTTGCCGCTGCCATCGATGTCCGCGGCGAAGACGACCTCGTACGTCCCCGGCATCAGGGACGTCCCTTCCGTCAGGTAGAACCGGATGGTCTGCAGATCATCCAGGACGTCTCCCCCGGTCAGGTCGAGCGGCGAGCTGTCCCCCTCGCGGCGCAGGTCGATGGCTCCGGCCGCCGCCTCCAGGGCGATCGCTTCGAGGGCCGCCTGGTCGAACGAGGACCCCGTCGCCGCGGTGACCCGCACGTCGATGTAGGGCCGGTCGAAGATGGTGAAGACCGGCGAGTCGGGGTTCTCCCCGTCCATCACGCTCACCACCCCGGTGTCGGGGTTGACGGTGATGGTGGCGCCGAACTCGTTGAAGACCACCTCTCCGGATCCGGAGATGTAGGAGAACGACTCCTTCCTGAAGAGCACCGTGGCCGTCGTCCCCTCGACACCCTTGAGGAAGTAGCGGAACTGGTTGCCTCCCAGATGGATCGGCGTCTGGCTCTCGTCCAGGGCGATCCGGCCGCCGGACATGCTGGTCACGTAGATCTCGGGGTCGTCGTCGGTCACCGACTCGACGCTCAGGTTCCCGGTGAAGGCCGCGCCGCCGGCAAGCGGTGAGCTGGGCAGCGTCACGTCGATGTAGCCGCGCCCGTTGAACAGCGACTGCCCGATGCCGTCACCCCCGCGCGGCCCGGCCAGCTCGAAGGTGGTCACGTCGGAGTCTGGCAGGACCGCGGTGAACTCGACCTCCTCGCCGCTGGCGTTGCGGAATCCCATCTTGAGCTTGCCGTGGATGGTCAGGATGCGGACCTGGTCCGGGATGTCGGCCAAGAACAGCACCACCACTCTCCCCTGGTCGACCTTGGAGAGGTCCGCGTAGAGCTTGCCGCTGATGCTGATGTTGTCGGCCGCGAAGTTGAGCTTTCCTATGATCAGGAACTTGCCGTCGGTGCTGAAGCGGACCACGACCTGCCCGTTGAACACGGTCTGGGACGTGTAGATGGAGAACACCTTCGCGCTGCCGGTGATGAGCATGGGCGAGGTGAAGGCCGCGGCCCAGCCGTTCGGCGCACCGGCTGCGATGGCCAGGGCCTGGTTGACCACCTGGCGCCTGACGCTGTTGAGCCACTCCTCCGGTGACAGAGCGGTGGGTAGGTTGAACTCCGGGCTCCGGAGCTCGAACGGATCCTCGATCGAGGGAAGCGTCTTGAAGAAGTCCACTCCCGCCGCGAAGTCGTTGATCGACAGCCCCGTGTAGGGCTCCAGCAGGATGCCGCCGGGGATGGAGACGCTGAGGAAGACGCTCAGCGGACCCAGATCGGAGATCGCGAACCGGATGGTGATCCCGCCGATTCCGGCGAACGAGAAGCCGCCCTCCACGCCGAGGAAGAAGATCCGCTTGGCCACGGGCGTGGTGATGTCGAACGAGTCCAGGATCCGGTTGCCGGCGTCGAGGCGCAGGATGCCGCCGATGAGCCCCGCCGTGAGCTGTCCGCCGAAGAGATTGCCGCTCACCGACACGCCGATGGACTCGATGTCCGTGATCGGGAACTGGCCGTCCAGCAGCAGTCCGATGTCTATCTTGACCCCCGTGATGGCACCGGAGAACTCCAGGCCGGCGATGCCCTGCAGTCCTGTGACGCTGGCGGAGAGGGTCAGGATGAAGTCGCTCGGGTCGTTCTGGATGTCGCGCCACTGGATGCCGATCTCGTTGATGCGGATCGGCAGCCACGAGGGCCACTTGAACGCATCGCCCGTGGCCGAGCCGACGCCGAGGAAGACGCCGAAGCCGGGCTTGGCCACGAAGGTGCCGTCGCCGAGGAAGGCGAAGTTCCTCCCCTCGCCGCTGATGACCAGCGACCCGATGGTGACCTCGGCCCCGATGGCGCCGAAGCTGACGATCTCCTCGTTGTCGGCCGCGCCCGTGTCCAGCCGGACGTCGCGCCCGGTGAGGACGAGGAAGCTCCCGAGCTGGATCCGGAACGTGTCCACCATGAACCGGAACGACTCGACCCTTCCCTCGTCGAACTCCAGCGTCAGGCGCGCCGCTTCGGTGTCCACGGCCGACTCTCCAGCCAGCCGATCGCTGATGATGGCGTTGATCGGCCGGCCCGGGAAGAACCGCGCCCCACCGGTGGCCACGAAGATGTTCCCGTCGAAGCCGGCGAAGGGGTTGCTGCCGTCGAACAGCACGGTGAAGTTCTGCACCCCGATCCGGATGTCGTCGAACTCCAGCACGCTGCCGAGACGGATGCCGCCCCCGGGCACGGGCGCCTGCTGGATCGGCGGCCCGTTGGGGAGGATCGGCGCGGGCGTTCCACCGAACTGGATCTGCGCCGATCCCAGGGTGAAGCCGTCCTCGCGGACGGTGAGGCCGGGGATCCCTTCGAACGTCTCGATGATGGCGCTGACGTTGAACGACGGGAAGTGGATGGACGCCCGGCTCACTTCCAGCAGCTTTTGAGAGGCGCCCATGTTGTCGGCCGGATCGTAGTCAGGATCGTAGGCGACGCGGATCCCCTCGCCCTGCACGCGCACGACGCTGGGCACGTTCACGTCGAGCGCTGCGACCTCGATGCTGAATTTCCCTGGAACGCTGATGGCGTCCGCGACCGAGCCGTTGATCAGGGCGAACAGGTCGACATGGATGTCGAAGGTTCCCAGCACGCCGGTGAGCTGGGCGGTCACGCCGCTTCCGGTCTGGGAGCCCGAGGGGCTGGCCTGGTTGCTCATCCCCCCGCCGAAGTTCAGCAGGGCCTGGTTCACTCCCAGGGCCACCGTGATCACCAGGTTGGCCTCCAGGCCCCCTTCCCCGAATTCCGGCTTGAACCCCAGCTTGGCGATGCCGATGGACGGTCCCTGCAGCGAGATCGGTCCGAGCGCGACGTTGTTGGCGGCCAGCGCCCCCTCCTGCACCGTGCTGTCCACGGTGAAGGAAGCCTTGCTCCTCCCATTCCTGAAGTTCGTGGACGCCGTCGACTCCCATTTCTCCGGGAGGAACTCGACCACCACCTCACCGTTGACGAAGGTGTCGGCGAAGCCGGGCTGCAGGGCGCCCTGCGCGGTCACGGGCGGATCGAAGAAGTACCGGTAGGTCGTGGGACTGAGCTTCTGGAACCGGTAGGGGGTCATGGCGACGCCGCCAGGGTTGAACACCACCCCGTTGATGGTCACCCGGATCTCGTCGCCGTTGATGGTCGTGGACTTGAGAAGGCTCCCATCCGGGGTCTGGAACACGACGTCGATGTACCGCCGCGCGTTGATCGCCTGCTTGCTGACGATGGCGCCGTTGAACGGATTCAACAGCGCTGCGGTGGGCTTGGGCCCCGTGTCTGCCGGGAACACCACCGTGAAGGCCTCCGTCTCGCCCACGTTGGTGGCGCCACGGCTGTCGCGGAACGTGTTGGGGAGGAACTGCAGCTCCACGGTCGGGTCCGGAATCGGCCCGGTCGGCTCCAGGAAGAGGTCCATCGCCGGGTTGACCTTCACCAGGTGGTAACGGAAGGTCCTTCCGTCGATCTGCTCTGCGGCCCCGTTGATGGTCACATTGCGAGCGGCAGTCCCGATCAGCGCGAACTCGGGCGTCGGGTCGGTGATGGAGTCCGGATCGAGCCCGACGAAGTTCACGTCGTTGAAGACGACGTCGATGTAGCCCTGGGCATTCAGGGTGGCCGCGGTGATGCGCGATCCTGCGAAGGGAGACTTCAGATCCGCGGTCGGCGGCCGCAATGACGTCGCCGGAGTCAGGATGTTGGCCGTCTGTCCGAAGATCGTGAACCCGTTGACCCTGATGTCCTGGAGCTGGAACCCCTGCTGACCGCCGATCAGGAAGCGCGCGGCGCCCTGGATGGCGAAGGCCTCCTGCAACGTTCCGTCCTGCGGGATGTTGATCGACAGTCTGGCGTTGGGAATGTCGACCTGGACCGGCCCGGTGGGGACGTTCTTCGTGAAGCGGACGGCGCCCCGGATCTGGACGACTTCCTCGCCCTCCGGCCCGAAGCCCAGGATGAGGCGGCTGTCGTCGTTGTCGGTCGTCAGGATGTTGCCCGTCTCGTCGAACCCGACTTCGAACACCTCCACGAACTGCGTCGTCGGGAAGAGGATGCGGAACGGCGGATCGGTCAGGGGGTCATCGTCCGGGAAGAACACCTCCTGATTGATGATCCGGCCGGTGTTGTTGATGCGGACGGACAGGTTGCCCTGAACGCGGAGCACGTCCAGGCCGACCAGTGCGGCCCTCCCGAAGGCCTTGATGGCGAAGGTGTCGTCCGCGGGTCCCGGCCCGTTTTCGAACATCACGATCCCGATGTTCGCGTTGGTGACCAGGATCCCCATGGCGTCCTCGGCCAGAGAGCCGTCCTCGAGGGGCGCGGGCGAACCGAGGAAGATCTGGACGTTGCGGGCTGCGAACCATCTGCCGCCCGGGATCGACTCGGTCTTGAAATCACCGCTCAGGGTCAGGAAGTCGCCGATCCTGACGCTGAGGTTGGTCACGGCCAGGGAGAACGTCTGGCCGGCCGCCACGTTGATGCGGACGTCGCCGCTCTCCAGCGAGATGACCTCGTTGATGGCGCGGCTGGGCTTGGTGGTGTTGATTCCGAGGTAAATGTCCGCCTCGATCTCCACGCCCGGGATGTCGGTCTCGAAGTGTCCTTGCAGCGTCCCGGCCACGCCGTCGGCGTAGACGACGAAGCCGCCCCTCCCCTCGGTCAGAGAGATCGAGCCGGGGAAGGTCCCGCCTTCATCGGTGAACGCGGCGATGGAGACGTTGACCGCTCCCACTCGGACGATCTTCTGGGGCAGGCCGCCGGCCATCAGCGGCGGACGAGTGATCTGCTCGAACTGGAACTCGCCGGAGATCTCCACCGTGAGGGGCCCCAGGTGGACCATCAGATCGATGGGGTCCGCCGCCGTGCCACCCCTGAACCTCACGTAGGGTCCCCGATCAAGAACCAGTCTCAACGGCCTGCGGACCTCCAGCCGATCGGAGGTGGCCGGCATGGCCTGGGGGTCCGCGGCCATTTTCTCGATGACGTAGCGGGTGGTGCCGTCCTGCACCTGCCACTGCGTCGGCACGCCGGCGTCCAGCACGACCGCTCGGACGGTGGCCGATTGACCCAGCGTGATTCCGTTGGCCAGGAAGATGGCGCGCCACTCGGGCGAGACGGTGACGGCGGGTCCCGAGGCTGTCGGGAGGAACGCGGCATCATCGAACCCGTTGACAGCGAACTGGAAGCCAACCCCCGGAATGCTGAACTCCTCGTTCACCGGCTGGTTGGTGTTGTTGATGCCGAGAGCCAGCGTCCCGCTGAAGGTGAAAGTCGGCGACGGATCGCCGGACGGCAGGGACAGATCCACCGGGACGCTGAACTCCGCCGCGAGGCCCAGGTTGGTCAGCAGGATGAGGCCAGAGGCGTCCTGGATGTCGATGAGGGGCGGATCGCCGAGGACCAAGTCGAGGTCGAGCAGGGCGACCTTGGTGACTTTCTCGCCGCTGGCACGCGTGGTCTGCTCGAAGAAGACGTCGGTTTCCAGCGAGATGTCGGCGGTGCCGTCCTCGTCGGTGTCGAGCGCGAAGACGGCGGCTCCGTTCCGATCGGGGGCGCCGTTGAGGGCGGGTACCTCTCCGTTGTCAACGGCGAGAGCCCGGAGCAGCCTGCCCCGGAAATCGATGAAGAGGGAGGGTGCGTCATCCGGCCCCATGTCGCCGTCCGGATCGGGACCGGTCAGGACTTTGAGTCCGGGAGGATCGGCGCCCGTGGGGAAGGTCGCCAGGAAGTCTAGAACCGGCGGGATTCCGGTGGCGCCGGGGGTGGCGTCGCTCGAGCCGTTCACCTCGATCAGGATGTCGGAGATGCTGAGGGTGACGTTCTCCACGCCCAGCAGCTCCACCGAGTCGGCGCTCGCCTTCACCGCGTAGTAGCTCGTCCTGTCCGAGGTGGACACCGGCTTGAGCAGTGCCAGGGCGAACTCGAGGTTCTCGATGGCGATCCCGACCGCTCCGTCCGCGTCCGGTTCGTCATCATCATTGATGATGCCGTCCGGGATCATGTCGGTGTTGGCGTTGTTGTCCACCCAGTACGGTCCGCCGATGCCGACGAACGCGTTGACCTGACTGGCTCCAATCGTCATCACCGACACGTTCGACTTGGTGGTCCCGTTGGAGAGGGTCACGGTCGGCAGAACCGGCCCCTTCTCGAAGGAGAAGCCGCCGCTGACGTGCACGAATTCGCTGATGCCGATGGTGACGAAGCCGCGCGCGCGCAGGAGCGGCCCGCCGAAGTCAATCACCACGTTGCCCGCTCCGGTGGGAATGGAAAGATTGGCTCCCGAAAAGTTCACCGCAACGGCGCTGGCGCCCGGCGCCGGGGCAGGTCCTTTGTTGACCTCGATGGTCAAGGCCTGTGCCGAAAGCGTCAGCCCGTTGATCCCCACAAGGGAGACATCGCCGTTTGCCTTGAGGGCCAGATAGCTCTCCGTCGACGGAGGCGACATCGGCGTGGGAGGAACGGGCTTCATCAGCGCGAGCCCGAGGTTGACATTGTTCAGGACCAAGCCCATCGCGCCCTCGGCGGCCGGCGTGTCGAAACTGTCGATGACCCCGTCGGGCATCCCCATAGGGCCGGAGTTGTCGCGCCAGTAGGGGCCGCCGACTCCCACGAAGGCCCGTCCGTTGCCCACCCCGACCTGGGTCAGCGACACACGCCGCATCTGGCCGTTGGAAAGCGTGACGTCCCGCTCTCCGCCCTTCCTGAAGGCAAAGCTCGCGCTCAGGTGCACGAACTGGTCGATGGTGAGGGTGGCGAAACCGGCGGCCTGCAGGAAATCCTCGTTGAAATCAATGTCGATGTCCTCGGCGCCGGCGTCGATGGTCAGCTTCCCTCCCGGGAGCAGACTGAAGTCGACCACCGGCGGGGCGGCGCCGGCGCTGTTGCTCGCCCGGTTGATCTCAACCGAGAGCCGCCCGGCCAGCTCGATCCCTGGAATACCGACCAGATCGACCATCCCGCTGGCCTTCATGGCCATGAAGCTGCGCGTGTCCCCCATGGCCACCGGCTTCAGCATGACCAGCCCGAGATCGAAGTCGGAGAAGGCCACGCCCAGAGCTCCGTCGGACTCTCCGGGCACGGGCTCGCGCACCGTTCCATCCATCTCCGTCACCCAGTAAGGACCACCCGTGCCCACAAAGGCGTGGACGTTGCTGACGCCGATCTTCATGGCGGACATCTCGGTGGTCATGGTCGCGTCTTTCAACGTGACGACCAGGCTGTTGATCTTCTCGAAGCCGAAGGACCCGGTGATGAAGACGAACTCCTCGATCTGCAGGGTCGCTCCAATGACCTGGACGGCTTGCACTCCGGGAGCCGCGGACAGCGTGGCCATGACGCCATCGATGTCGAGAGCGAGCGGTGACGCCTCGTAGTCCACGGTGGAATCGTTGAGTCGGACGCTGACCGACCGGGCGCTCATCTGGATCGGCCCGGGGATCACGAAGTGCAGGCTCCCCGAGGCCTCCAGGGCCTTGGTCCCGTCGGGGTTCAGCACCAGGGCGAGGCTGCCGTTGGTGACGCCCACCTCCACGGGCCCGGCCTCCAGCGTCGCCTCCACCATGCTGGCCGCCGCCTCGATCCTCTCCATTCCCATCGGGCCGGACTTCCTGAAGGCGAAGTTCCCGCCGATGTGCACGAACCCGAGGATGTCCACCGACAGCCCCGTCACCGACACGCTCTGCGTGTTGGCACCCGCCGACAGCGTCGCCATCACGCCGTCGATGTCCAGCATCAGCGGGCTGGAGCTGTAATCGGTCGCCGAGTCGTTGAGCTTCACCGTGGCCAAGGTCGCCGTGGCCGACGCGAACCCGTCCACCACGAAGTGCAG
>DATEEA010000047.1:0-3308 GCA_035281445.1 Candidatus Polarisedimenticolia bacterium | reverse complement strand
GGGGCGCTGCGAGGCCGCGCGGCGTCGCTGCGCGCGGAGCTGGCGCGGACGCTCCCCGAGCCGATGGTGCCGGCGGCGATCGTGGAGCTGGAGGGACTCCCGCTCACCCCCAGCGGCAAGCTGGATCGACGGGCGCTCCCGGATCCGCCCGCCGCGGCCGGTCCGGCCGCGTCCCCCGCCGGGCTGTCGCCGTGGGAAGGGATCGCGGCCTCCGTCTTCGAGGAAGTGCTGGGGGCCCGCGGGCTGGGACGCGACGCGCACTTCTTCGACCTGGGCGGGCACAGCCTGCTGGCCACGCGTGTCGTGGCCAGGCTGCGGCGCCTCGCGGGCGTGGAGCTTCCGGTGAGGTCCCTCTTCGAGGCCCCCACCGTGCGCGCCCTGGCGGCGAGGCTGGCGGCGGCGCGGTGCGAGACGCGGCCGGCGGCGGGCGGCCCCATCGCGCGCGTGGCCCATGGCGGCCGGGCCCCGGTCTCCCACCAGCAGGAGAGGATGTGGTTCCTCCACCAGCTCGATCCGCTCGGCGCGGGGCTCACCCTGCTGGCGGGGCTGCGCCTGCGGGGGCCGCTCGACCCGGCGGCCCTGCGTGCGGCGTTCGGCCTCCTCGTGGAGCGGCACGCTTCGCTGCGCACCCGCTTCGAGACCGAGGAGGGCCGCCCTGTGCAGGCGATCGACCCTCCCGGGCCGGCCGGGCTCCTCCTGGAGGATCTCGAGCCTTCCGGCGGGGAGGCGGCGCTGCGCGAGCGCCTGGAGTCCGAGGCCTCGCAGCCCTTCGACCTGCAGCGCGGGCCGCTGTGGCGTGCGCGGCTGTACCGCCTCGGACCCGGCGACCACGCCCTCTGCCTGGCCATGCACCACATCGTGACCGACGGCTGGTCCATCGGGATCCTGGTGCGCGAGCTGGGATCGCTCTACGGCCAGGCCGCCGGCGGCGCCCCCGCCCCGCCCAGGACCACGATCGACTACGCCGACTACGCCGCGTGGCAGCGTTCGTGGCTGCGGGACGGCGAGCAGGAGCGGCAGATCGCCTGGTGGCGCGAGACGCTGCGCGACGTCCCGGCGCTCGACCTCCCCTCCGATCGGCCGCGGCCGGCGGAACCCTCCACGCGCGGCGCGAAGGTGTCCGCGGTGATCGAGGCGCCCCTGGCGGAGAGGCTGCTGTCGCTGGCCCGCGCCGAGGGGGTGACCCTGCACATGGTGCTGCTGTCGGCCTACTCCCTGCTGCTGTCGCGCTGGACGGGGCTGGACGACGTCGCCGTCGGGACCCCCTCGGCCAACCGCACGCGCGAGGAGACCGAGGGGCTCATCGGCTGCTTCGTCAACACGCTGGTGATGAGGACGCGCCTCGACGGCGAGGGTCTCACCTGGCGCGGGCTGCTGGCCCGCGTGCGCGAGACGGCGCTGGAGGCCTACGCCCGGCAGGAGGTCCCCTTCGAGTCGGTGCTGGAAGCGGTGCGCCCGGCCCGCGATCGATCCCGCTCTCCTCTGTTCCAGGTGTGGTTCAACCTGGTCAACGTGCCGGGCGAGGCCCCGCGCTTCGCCTCGCTGGACGCCTCCCCTCTGGGGATCGAGACGGTGGAGGCACGGTTCGACCTGAGCCTCTACGCGGCCGAGGCGGACGGCCGGATCCACCTCGACGCCATCCACCGGACCGATCTGTTCGAGGCGGCGACCGTGCGGGCGTTCCTGGATCAGCTCCTGCTCCTGCTGGAGCAGGCGGCCGCCGATCCCGGCCTGCCCCTGGCCTCCTTCTCCCTGGTCACCGCCGCGGCCAGAAAGGTCCTCCCCGATCCCCGCGATCCCCTCCCCGCCGCATGGCGGGGCGCCGCGCACGAGCTGTTCTCGCGGCAGGCCGGGATCCGGCCCTCGGCCGCCGCCGCCGCCGCCGGCGCGCTCGATGTCTGGAGCTACGGCGAGCTGGAGCGGCGATCCAACCAGCTCGCCCGGCGGCTGATCGATGCGGGGGCGGGCCGCGGTGAGGTGGTCGCCATCCTCGCCCAGCGCGCGCCGTCTCTGGCCTGGGCCGTCCTGGGGGCGCTCAAGTCCGGCGCCGCGTTCACCATCCTGGATCCGGCGCACCCGGCGGCGCGCCTGGCGGACTGTCTGGAGCAGGCCCGCCCCCGCGCCATCGTGCAGTTGGAAGAGACGGCGGAGCCGGCCCCGCTGCCGGCCGGCCTCGTCGATCGGTGGCCGAAAGCGGTGCGCATCCTGCTGCCGCGCCTGGCGGACGCGAGGGCGCGCGACCCCTTCGCCGGTCTTTCCGCCGGGCCGCCCGGCGTCGCCGTGGGGCCGGACGATCCCGCCTGCCTCACCTTCACCTCGGGCTCCACGGGCCGGCCCAAGGGGGTGCTCGGACGCCACGGCTCGCTCACCCACTTCCAGCCCTACCTCGAGGAGCGCTTCGGGCTGGGCCCTAACGACCGCTTCTCGATGCTGTCGGGCCTGTCGCACGACCCGCTCCAGCGCGATCTGTTCACGCCGCTGGCCTGCGGAGCCTCGGTGCGGATCCCCTCCACCGCCGATCTGGAGGCGGGCCGCCTCGCGGCCTGGGCCGCGCGCGAGGAGGTGTCGGTGATGGTGCTCACCCCGGCCCTGCTGGCCATCCTGGCGGCGGGAGGGGACGACGGAGGGCTCCCGGCGCTGCGTCTGGCCTTCCTGGTGGGCGAGGCTCTCGTCCGGGGCCACGTGGAACGGCTGCGGAAGCTGGCCCCGGGCTGCGTCGTGGCCCACCTCTACGGCACCACCGAGACGCAGCGCGCCGTGGGCCACTTCGTGCTGCCTGCCGGGCTCCCCCTGCGCGGCGAGGACGGCTCGCCTCTGGCTCGCGACGCCGTCCCCGCGGGGCGGGGCATGCCCGGAGCGCAGATGCTGGTGCGCCGCAGCGATGGCGGCGAGGCGGGGCTGCTGGAGCTCGGCGAGATCTGGATGAGGAGCCCGCATCTGGCGCTGGGCTACCTGGACGCCGGGCTCACCCGCGAGCGGTTCGTGGGGGAAGGCCAGGCCCGCGCCTACCGCACCGGCGACCTGGGGCGGTGCCTGCTCTCGGGAGACGTGCAGGTCGAGGGCCGGCGCGACGGCCAGCTCAACGTGCGCGGGGTCCGGGTGGAGCCGGCCGAGGTGGAGGCCGCCGTGGCCTCGCACCCCGGCGTGGCGCAGGTGGTGGCGGGCGTGGCCGCCGGGGGCCGGCTCGCCGCCTGGGTCGTCCCCGCGCCGGGCGCGCGCCTCGTCCCCGCCGCGATCCGGGAGTCGGCCCGCGCGCGCCTTCCCGAGCCGATGGTCCCGTCCGCCATCGTGCTGCTCGACAGGATGCC
>DATEEA010000046.1:0-9278 GCA_035281445.1 Candidatus Polarisedimenticolia bacterium | reverse complement strand
GAGCGACGCGCGGCCTTTGCGTCAGGGCTGCCTCGGCAGCGGGGCGGCGTCCAGCAGCGTCGCCTCGCGCTTGGTCTCCTTGATCGGGTCGAGGAGGCTGGTGGACTTGTCCAGCGTGCGGTCCATGCTGGTGGTCTTGCGGGTGATGGAGTCGTCGTCGAGATCGGCCCACAGGTCGGAGCCGGGGTCGGCCAAGGAGCTGTCCTTCTCCAGGGTCCTGTCGAGGCGGGCCGACGTCGCCAGGATCTCGGCGGCCGCATCGCGGGGCGCATCGGCCGCGGCCGGCGGCGCCTGGGGCGCCCGTTCGTGCAGCTCGAGGCGGGTGCCACGCTCCTCCACCAGGACGCTCTGGCCTGCGGTCAGGTCGATCGACTCGCCGGTCAGCGTGGAGGTCACCTCCACGACCCCTTCCAGCACGCTCACGGCCGCGGAGCCTTCGCCCACGTGGACGCTGAAGCGGGTCCCCTTGACCCCGGCCACCAGATAGGGGGTGCGCACTTCGAAGCGCTCTCCCTGGCGGCGGGGGGCGACCTTGTACAGCGCGTTTCCGGTCCGTTGCAGCACGCTGGTCCCCTCCCCCGGGGCCGTCTCGGGGACGACGATCTCGCTTCCGGCGTCCACCAGGATGAGGTCGCCCCGGCGGGTGAGGGTGGCGTGGGCGCGCTGCTGCGTGCGCAGGTGCGTGAGGGGGGCCACACGGTCGCCCCGCCTCACCGCCCGCCACGTGTCCAGGGCAGCGGCGGGGAGGCGCGTCTCCACCTTCCCGCTGGCGGCCACCATCTTCCAGTGTGCGGCGGCCGCGCGGGCGGGCGCCTGCTGCGCGGCGGGCGGGGCTGGCGCTGCGGCTCCTATCCAGAGCCCCAGCATCAGGGCACCTTGGGTCAGGGAGTAGACGACCATGATAAGCCTCCTGTCAGTGTGAGTACCGGAGCCCGACCAGGGCCCAGGAACGGTCGTAGGTGTAGAGCGGATCCCGGTTGCTGGAGCTCACCCTGGCCGCCTCGGCCCGCACGGTGAGCCGCTCGAAGAGGTCCTTCTCGATGGAGCCGGCGACGGTGACCACGTCGCCGCCGCGAGGCTCGCCGTCGGCCACCGCTCCAACGGTCGCGTTGCTGAAATCGACCTGCGACTGCGCCATCCGGAGCGAGGCTCTGAGGCCCTCGAGCGGCGACCAGACCACCCCTGCCTGGGCCGACTCGGCCAGGGCGTCGTAGTAACCGGCGTGGACGTCATCGCGCCGGCCGGCGGAGCCTCCCAGCAAGAAGCTCCAGCGCGCCGACGGCTCCACGCTCAGCGAGGCGCGCACCTGCCGGGAGACGTAGCGCCGCGGCTCGTCCTCGGCGGGCGATCCTTGCGAATCGAGCGAGGGGAGCTCGTCGTAGTGGACTGCGGCCCATTCGCCGATGACATCGAGCCGGACGCTGTCGGTGATGTTCCAGCGGGCGCCGGGCCTCAGAAGCAGGGAGCGGCTGTCGAGCGCGTCGATGTCCGGCACCCCGTCGTAGTCCTGCGTGTGGTCGTCGCGCGAGACCCGGGAGTCGAGCAGCAGGAGCAGGCGCGCCGAGGTGCGCAGCCTCAGGCCGAGGGCCGCCCCCGTGGCGTCGCGATCGAATCGGTCGGGGATGGGGACGGGGGCGTTGGGGTCTCCTGCGAGATAGAGGCCGCCGGTGGCCGGATCGACGAACGTGCTGCGCTCCGCTCCGGCGAAGCCGCGCAGGGCGGCCGACAGGCGGCGCTCTCCCTCCGACCAGAGGATGAAGCCGAGCCCGGCCTCCACCCTTCCCTGCGCGCTGTCGGCTTCGTCGAAGCTGGCGGGGTGGAAGCGTCCGCTCCCCTCCACCGAGGTGAACCATCCCGCGCGCGGGCTCCACTCTCCGGTCAGCCGGCCTCCCGCGGAGGCTTCGGTGAACGCTCCGGAAGGGATGGCCGCGGCGGGGAGCGCTTCCCGGCTCAGCTCCAGCGGGTTCGTGTCGATCCCCGCGGCGACGCCGGCATCCAGCTCCCAACGGAGGGGAGCGGCCTGGACCGTCAGGGGGTGCGACAGGAACAGGCCGACGGCGAGGGAGATCGTCGCGCGGGATCCGTTTCGCGGCACGCTGTCCTCCGGATGCGGGATGCAGGCTCGATCCAAAGCGGCGTGCAGTGAATCTGAGGAGCGGGTTCCGCGAAGTCAAGCAAGTGCCGTCCGATGAAGGCGATCCGCTCGATCCTCAGGCCGACGAAGCCGACATGCGCAGGATCCGGACAGGGCTTCAGTCGCCCGGCCCCGCGGGGGCGGTGGGGGCGGCGAGCGGGGCAGGAGCGGCGAGGACCCAGTCCATGACCGGGTCCCGGCCGGCCTTGTAGTCGTCCCAGCTCGGGTCGATCCGCTGGTCGGGCATCACCGCGGGGGCGTCCTGGTCCAGGAACTGGTAATACCTCGTGGAGTAGGAGACGACGATCCTGGAGTTGGGGAGGGTCATCTCGTCGTTCTCGGAGTAGCTGTTGGGTCTCTCGCCGATCGGCTCGCCGACCAGGATGGCGTGAGTCTGCTTCCTGAAGTCGATGGCGTTCACCATGGCCGCCGAGAAGGTCTGGCGTCCCACGAGGACGTAGAGTGCTCCCTTCCGGTTGAGCGCGGGGCGCTTCCTGATCGGGTCGAGGATGCGTTTGCGCCCCTCGAGGAAGTCTCCCCCTCCGTTCTGTCGCAGGTCGATGACCAGGCGGTCCGGCGGGCTCTCGTCGAGGGACTTGAACAGCTCGCGCGCGTGGCCGCCGAGGGACTCGTACCCTCGCCAGCTCACGTACACGGTCTTCGAGCCGGGCAGGCGCGTGAACCAGAACCGCTCTCCCCTCCTCTGGCGGGAGAGGGGCTCCGCCGCAGCCGACCAGCGAAACCGGCCCGTGAGGGTGCCGTCCTGCTCCACGCGGGGCACCTCGAGGATGCTGCGGCGGCCCTGGTCGTCCTCCAATGTGAAGGGGGCGCGCTGGACATCCGCGACGATGCCCAGGGCGTGCAGGACCTCGGGGCGCAGGATGTAGGCCGGGCTGGTGCTCAGCACGTACCACGGGTTCTCGTTCTCGGCCGAGGGGAAGCACGTGCCGGCGCGAGCCTGCACCTCGTCGAGGCTCTTGCCGCCGATCCCGACGACGCGGGAGCCGAGAGCCGCTTCGTGCTCGGGAGTGGCGGCGATGACCCTCAGATCGCTTCCGAACCAGTAGAGCCCGAGCGGGTAGCGCCCGAAGCTGGCCGGGATGTGCACGCGGGTGTGGCCGTCGCCCACCTTGGCGGCGATCTGGCTCAGCCTCACGACGATCTCGTGATCGGCCAGCGAGGCGACGGCGGCCTCGAGCTCGCGGACGGAGGCCTCGAACTGCTCGCGAGGCATCGTGTGGTAGAGGTTCTTGTGCCGCCGCGGCAGCTCGCGGGCGAAGTACGCGACGTCCTCCAGCCACTCGGCCTGGGATCGGCGGGATGCCTCCTCCGCGGATGGAGCGGCTGGGCCGGCGGCGGCCGCGAGGCTCGGGGCGGGCAGGGCGACGACGAGGAGAAGGATGGTGGCGGCTCTTCGCATCGGGCTCCTTCCTGATGGATGGCCGGGTCCCGGCGTCGGCCGGGTCGGGCGCGAGGCGCTGCGGTCCTCTCATAAAACGACGGCGAGGGTCGGTTCGTCGCAGGGAATGTGGGCGGCATCGATGCTCGCGCTGAGCGGCGTATTTTTCGTTTGACATTCTTGTTTTTATTAGTAGAGTGGGGACATGACGGAGCCGGGCTCAGCTTCCATGATGACTCATGATAACGCCGGGAATGTGGATGGCTTATTTTTTGGTTACTTTCGTTATGATAGTGCCGACTCAGGTCGACGTGGAGGCGGCAACTGGTCGGTCGCGGAGCGGGCTCACCGGCCCTACCAGGTCGAGACGGCGCTGCTGCAGGCGGACGCGCTGGCTGTGTCGCTGGCGGGGGCGCTGCACCGGTTCGCGCCTCCGCTGGCCAGGGCGGCCGTGGCCTTCGTCAGGGACGATGTCTGGCCGGTGTTCGGGGCGGCGCGTCTGGAGGACCACTGCCGGGAGCGGTTCGACCGCAGCGGGCGGTGGCTGAAGGACCTGGCGGAGCTGGGAGAGGCGTTCAGGAAGCTGCCGGACCTCGAGGCGGCCTCCACGGGAGACGACGGCGGCGCGCCTCTGGGGGTGCAGAAGGCGCTTCTGGTGTCGAGGGTGGCGTCGGCGGAGTCGGCCAGGGGCTGGATCGAGCGTGCGAGGTCGCTGACGGTCAGGTCGTTCAAGCAGCAGGTGGCGGCGGCGAAGGAGGCTGGGCTGGAGTGGCCGCCGGAGGTGAGCGGCGATGGGGGCGCCGGCGCAGGTCGGGCGGCGGGGGGAGGTGGCGGTGCGGGCAACGGCGCTCCGCCCGGCGAGCTCCCCGACGATCCCCTGCTGGTGAAGCTGGACGCCCCGCGCCCCATCAAGGTCGCCGCCGACGTCATGCTCGATCTGTTCCGTGCGGTCAGCGGGCGGATGGCCCCCGTGGCCGACTTCGCCGACGCGCTGTACGCCGAGTCCACCACGGGGCTCCACCCTGCCCGCCCCGGGCCCGATGTGGACGCCGAGGCGCTGCGCCCCGGCGCCAACCGGGCTCTGGCGGAGGAGGCCCTGGCCAGGGCGACCGGCATGTGGGAGCGGCTCGCCGGTCGGGCGGAGCTGTCCTGGGCGCTGGCCCTGGCCGGGTCGAGTCTCGCCCGGTTCGAGGAGCTGTCGGCGAGGGCCGGAGACGGCGGGGCGCGGGAAGTGGAGCGACAGATCCGGCAGCTGCTGGAGCTGAAGTCCTGCATCGAGCAGCGGCTGGGGACGGTGCTGGTGGAGATCGCCGACATGGGAGGGTGGTCGCGCCTGGGGTTCGACAGCGTGGGCCACTACGCGGAGCAGAGGCTGGGGATGAGCCGGACGGTGGGAGAGCAGCGGGCCCGGTCGGCCCGCAGGCTCAGGTCGCTGCCGGTGGTGAGGCAGGCCTACGCCCGAGGCGAGATCGGGATGACGGCGGTTCTGACCATCATCAGGATGCTGGGGCGGGAGCCGGCCGGCGAGGCGCTCCAGCAAGAGTGGGTGCAGCGGGCGAAGGAGGCCACCGTCAAGAGGCTCCAGGACGAGGAGCGGGCGCTGAAGCTCCAGGAGGCGCTGGCGCCGGGAAGGCACGCAGCGCCACGAGGGGCGGCGGCACAGGAAGGGATGCAGGGAGGGATGCAGGGAGGGACAGATGCTGCTGCCGCCGGCGGCGACCCGGACGTCCATCGCCGCCCGATGACCGACGCCGCCTGGCACGCCTCCATCCGGCGCGAGCAGGGCATGGCCCGCCAGCGCCTGGCCAGGCTGGCCGCCCAGGCCCTGGCCAACCCCACCGCCGACGACACCGTCAGGATGACGCTGCCGGCAGAGATCGCCCGGAACCTGGCCGCGGTCATCGAGGACAGGAGGCGGCGTCTGGCGGCCCGGGTGCAAGAGGAAGAGGTTCCGGCGGAGGCTGCCCGGCCCGACCCCGCCGCCCCGGCCTCGGTGCTGCTGGCGCGGATGTTCTCCGCCAGGCATCGCCGGGTCCCCGCCTGGGTGGGGCTGCTGGCGCTGCTGGAGGAGTTCGCCGAGGTCTGGGACCCCCTCTCCGAGCAGGAGGAACCGCCGGAACCGGGCAGCAAGACAAAGCGCCCCACCAGGATCCAGCTCCTGAACCACGAGGTGCGCTGCCGCGACGGGTGGAGGTGCGCGGCGCCGGGGTGCACGTCCCTGGAGAACCTCCAGCTACACCACGTGCTGTGGCGGTCCAGAGGAGGCGGCGAGGAGGTGATCAACAAGCTGCTGCTGTGCGCCGCCCACCACCTGCGGGGCGAGCACGGGCTGAGGGCCTGCGTACGGGGCAGGGCGCCGCTCGACGTCGTCTGGCGCCTGGGCGAGAAAGACGCCGCGGTCTGGTACAGGAACGAGCGGCGGCTGGGCTTTGAGCAGCGGCAGGAGGTCTGAGTTACCCTGCGACGAGGTATGGCCGCGCCGAACGAGCGGACGGCCGCCATCCAACCCAGCGAGCGGAGGTGAACCATGCCCACCATCGGAACCGGTCACCGAGCCATTCTGCTTCTCGTCTGCGCCGCCCTGGCGGCCGCTCCCGCCTGCCAGAAGAAGGCGCCGTCCGACGAGCCGCGCACCACCAGACGTGACAAGACCGGCAAGGGCGCCGCCATTGGAGCCGCCGTGGGGGGCCTCTTCGGCGCCCTGGTCGGCGAGCGGGAGGCCGACGAGATCCTGGCGGGGGCCGCCATCGGGGCCGGCATCGGCGCCGGCGTGGGCGCCTACATGGACGCCCAGGAAGAGAAGCTGGCCCGCATCCCCGGCACGCGCGTGGAGCGCGCCGGGAAGGACACGCTCCTGGTGCACTTCGATTCGGACATCCTCTTCGACGTGGACTCCTCGGCCATCAAATCCGGCGTGCGCGACACGCTCGACAACGCCGCCGCCGTCTTTCTGGAGTACCCCAAGACGGCCATCGTCGTTCAGGGCCACACCGACTCCACCGGCACCGAAGAGCACAACCAGGCCCTCTCCGAGCGCCGGGCCGGGGCGGTCCGTGCCTACTTGATCGGCCGTGGTGTCGACACGGACAGGATCGCCGCCATCGGATACGGCGAGAACCACCCGGTGGCGGGCAACGGCTCGGCGGACGGGCGCGCCCTGAACCGGCGAGTGGACCTGCTGCTGAAGGCCAAGGCGCGCTGAGCGCGCGCCGTGGCGCTCAGACCGGCGGGCGGTTCCCCTCGCCGTAGCCGGTCAGCTCCACGTAGCCGCGGCCGGCGGCGGCGCCCGACGCGTCGCGCAGCTCGACGGCCCCCTCCCAGTAGTGGAGATCCGCCGAGCGCTCGGCGACGTTCTCCTGCGCCTTCAGGATCGGAGTGACGACGAGATGGATCCGTTGCGATGGGATGGAGATCGCCCAGCCGGAAGGGTAGAGCGTTCCGGTGGCGGGGCTTCGCCACGACCCGGTGGAGCGGACGCTCCACTCCTCCCGGGAGAGGATGCGCGCCGTGCCGTCCTGCTCCACCACCGTCGCGTTGCCCGCGTCGGCCCGGCCGTCGCGGCGTCTCAGGACGTAGAGCATGATCTCCCGCCCATCGGCGAGCTGCAGGCCGAACCAGTCCCAACCCTCCTGGTCCGGACCGAGCGACGAGCTGGAGATCTCCTTGTCCATCCACGACTCCCCCCGCACCTCCAGCGCGCGGCCGTCGAGCGACACCGTCCCCTGCGTGGCCATCCGGGTGAAGCTGTAATAGAGACTCACCGCCGAGGGGGCGCTCCCCTTGCGGCTCAGCCCGCCCGGCCCCTGCATGACGAGGGGCTTCAGCGCCCGGGTGGACAGCTTCAGGGAGAATCCCCTGCCGCGATCGGCCATGGAGAGATCGAACCCCTCGCCGTTCCACCGCAGGTCCCACTCCTCCTGCGTTCCGGCCGGCCCCCGCGTCCAGGCCAGCCGCGGCCCGGGGAAGGGATCGAAGCCCGCCAGCAGGGGGACCTCTCGGTAGAGGAGGTCGCTGAACCGGTGCTCTCCCGCGTCGAGGTCGGTCAGTGCCGCGTGCCCCATCGCCAGATGGCGGGTCGACCAGGCGGATCGGCGTTCCGGCCCTCCGCCGGTCGCCGCGGCGTCCTCGCCTCCGGCCGCCAGGCCGATGCGGAAGAACGTGATCTGGTAGCCGAGCCGCCGCGCCGGGAGCGCGGCCGACTCCAGGTGCCCGGTCAGGTACCACCACTGCGTCTTGTAGCCGTCGTGCCGCCAGTGGTCGCGCGGGAACGACCACACATGCCCGGAGGATGGGATCCTCCAGCCATCGGCGTTGGTCGAGACCGGGGCGCCTCCCATGACTGACGCGGCGAGCACCGCGGCGGCGCACGCGGCCGCGCCGCGCCGCCGGCTCTCAGAGATCGTCACGGCTCAGCTCCGTGGCCGGAGTGCGCCCGGCCAGGAAGGCGGGGTAGAGGCTGGCCCCCGCCGCCGCGGCCAGAAGGAGCCCCGCCTGTCCCGCCAGCTCCGCCGCCGGCCAGTGCAGGGCGATGGTCCAGCCGAAGTAGGCGCGATTGATCTGGAGCACGAGGATGAGGGCCAGCGCGATCCCCCCGGCCGTGCCCAGCAGCATGCCGAACAGCGCCAGCCCGAGCCCCTTGCCCACGAACATGCCGGCGACCTGGGCCCGGCTCGCTCCCAGAGCCCTGTACAGCGCCAGCTCCGCCACCCGCTCCCGCGCCAGCACCAGCAGCGCCAGCGTGACGCCGCAGAGCGCGATCAGCAGGCTCATCGCCTGCAGCAGCCTGGTCACGGCGAAGGTCTGGTCGAAGACGGCCATGATCTGCGTCCGCAGCGTCCGGTTGCTGCGGGCCACCAGGGGCGTGCCGCCGAGATCCTGGCGCAACTCGTCCACCACCGTCTCGGCGTCCGCTCCCGGCCGCAGATACAGGGCCGCGTTGCCCGGCTGGCCCGGCCCGAACCGGCGGGCCATCTCGCGCAGATCCATGGACACCGATCCCCTCTCGCCGCCGTAGTCGAAGTACACCCCGGCCACCGTCGCCTCGTACTCCCCCGAGCCGGCGGCGATCGTGACCCGGTCTCCCGCCCCGATCCCCAGCCGGCGCGCCAGCGGCTCTCCCACCAGCACCGCGCCCCGCTGCGCCGCGCTGCGGCACGCTTCGGCGGCGTCCGCGTCCAGCAGCGCGAAGCGCGACTCGCCGCCGGGGAGGTCCATCCGCACGCCGAGGATCGAGGCCCGGCGGCCCCCCACGTCCGCGAAGAGCTGCCGGAGCAGGTCCACCTGCGCCACATCGGGGTGGGCGCCGAGCGCCTCGACGACGCCGGGATCGAGGGTGGCCTCGCCCCGCGCGCGCTGCGCCGAGGGGGTGGTGACGTAGACGTCGGCCGTGACCGTGGCCCCCACCCACGTCTCCAGCGTCCGCCGGAAGCTCCCCACCATGATGGTGATCCCCACCAGCATGCTGACCGCCACGGCCAGCGAGGCCGCGGTGAACGAGCTGATCCCGAGCCGCCGGGCCAGGCTCTGCAGGCCGTAGACCATGGAGAACGATCGCGCCCGCAGGCTCGACGCCGCCAGCGTCACCGCCCACGGGCAGACCAGAGGGATGGCCGCCAGGATGGAGGTCCCCAGCACGAACCCCGCCGGGCGGACGTCCCGTCCGGCCGTGAGGCACCACGCCAGCGCCGCCGCGGGCAGGGCGCACCCTGCCGCGGCCAGCCGCCGGGCGGAGAGCCCGGACCGCTC
>DATEEA010000045.1:0-15918 GCA_035281445.1 Candidatus Polarisedimenticolia bacterium | reverse complement strand
TACCCGCAGACCGCCGCCACCATGGTGGCCGGGGCGGGTGTCTTCTGGATCGCCGCCGTGGCCGAGGCGGCGGCCCGCGGGCCCCGGGCGGCGCTGTCCGCCGTCGTCTCCCTGCCCGCCGCCGTGGCCCTGGGGCTCCTGCTGGCCGGAGCGCAGGTCCTCCCCTTCGGCGAGGCCGCGGCGCTGTCGGAGCGGGCCGAGCCCTACGAGACGACGCGCGTGCTGCAGGAGACGCTGCAGCCGGGACACTTGCTGCAGCTCGCCTCCCCCCGGATCTTCGGCCTGCCCGGCTACCAGCGCTACTGGGGAGGGACGCTGTGGCAGTTCTGGCTGGGGTCGTTCTACGCCGGACTGATCACGCTCCTGTGCGCGTGCCTGGCGCCCGCGGCCGCGGCGGGCCTGCGGGAGAGTCCCGGGGGGCCGGCGGGTCCCCGGTGGGGGATCGCCGCCGCCTCGCTGCTCCTGGTCTTCGGGCTGCTGCTCAGCCACGGCGACACGACCCCCTTCGCCGGATGGGTGGTGTCGGCCGTCGCCGGCTTCGGCTACTTCCGGTGGTTCGCCACCACCAGCGTGCTGTTCGTCTTCGCGCTGTGCTTCCTCGCCCCCTTCGGGATGGACCACCTGCTGTCCCGCGCCCGCTCCGGCGGGAGGGCGGCCCTGCGGGCGGGGGCCTTCGTCGCCGTCCCCGCCGCCGCGGCGATGGCCCTGGCCGTCACGGCGGCGGCCGCCCCTGGAGCCTTCGTGGGTCTGGTCCGGCTGGCCGTCGCGCCGGTGATGCACGCCGACCAGCAGGCCGCCTTCGCCGCCTCCGCCCCGCTGGCGCGGGCCGACGCCTTCGGCGCGGCCGGGGTGCTCGCGGCGGGCGCTCTGGTGCTCGCCGCCTGCGCCTCCGGGCGGCTGTCGCGCCGGAGGGCGGGGTGGTGCCTGACGCTCATCCTGCTGGCCGATCTCTGCCTGGCCGCCCGCGGCCTCAACGCGGCCGGCGACCCCGCCGTGTACACGGAGCCTCCGACGTCGCTGGACAGGGTGCGCCGCTCCACCGCCGGGCCGGCGCGTCTGTACGTGCCCGACGAGACGCTCAAGCACGACCTGGCCATGTACGGATCGCGCGACGAGCAGATGTTCCGCTGGGCCTCGGCCGCCTTCCTCTACAACCTGAACATCCCCTGGGGCCTGTTCAGCGCCAGCGACGGCGACCCGATCCGGCCCAGGCGGATGGGAGCGTGGCATGCCGCGGTGGAATCGGAGCAGGACCTCGAGCGGCGACGCAGGCTCCTGGCGGCCGCGAACGTGTCGGTGGTGCTGTACGGGGAGCCCGGCTCGGACTTGAGAGGGAGCCAGGTGCCGGACGCGCTCCCGCGCGCCCTGGTCGCGGCGGGGGCGCGCAGGGAGCCGCCCGAAGCCATGCTGGAGATCATCGCCTCGGGAGCGTGGGACCCCCGGCGCGAGGTCCTGGTGGAGGAGGACTTCCGCGGGGTGCCGCTGCCCCCCGGCCCGCCCGTGCGGCACACCGTGCACGCCCTGGACTACACCGCGAACGGGGTCACGCTCGACGTGGAGGCGGCGTCGGAGGGCTACCTGGTGCTGCTGGACATGGCCTACCCCGGCTGGAGGGCCGATGTGGACGGCCGGCCGGCACGGCTCTTCAAGGCCAACTTCATGTTCCGCGGCCTGGAGCTGCCCGCGGGACGGCACATCGTGCGATTCCGCTACCGGCCGGGGGCCCTGGCGGCCGGGGCCGTGGCTTCGGCCATCGGGCTGATGATCGCCTGCGCCGCGGTCTGGGCCGATCGTCGTCCCGGCCTCAGCCGTCGTTCGGCCCCCACTCGTCGGAACGGTCCCTCCCCCGGAACAGGTTCAGCACCGCGGCGAACAGAGCCGACCCCATGACCGCGTACACCGTGGGGAAGGTCCCGCCATTGCCGAGATCGATCTCCAGGAGCGGAGGCAGGTCCATCCAGCGGGCGATCCAGCCGCCCAGCGCCGCGCCGATGAAGCCCAGGGCCACCGAGCCCAGGCAGCCCACTCCGCCCGTCCGGCCCCCGATGCGCGCCCCCAGCGATCCGCACACCGCGGCCACGATGAGGACGAGGATCCAGAAGAACGGGGAGCTCATCCGTTGGGCCGCAGGACGATGCGAGGCGAGCCGGCCGTGGCCGTGCCCGCCGGGCCCCCGTCGCGCGGCCCGCCGGACTGCACGACGATCTCGTCGGAGCCGGCCAGCGGCGTCCCGTCGGCGGCCACGGCCGTCAGGGTGGCGTGGGTGGACTGGGAGGTGATCCCCACCAGGTCGGAGGTCCTGAAGGTCAGGATCAGATCGGGCACCCGATCCCGGTTCCTGTCCAGGAAGGTGAAGGCGACGGCCCTGGCCCGCTGGAAGAGGACCATGGCGGGGTCCAGCTCCCGCGGATCCAGTGCGGCGTCCGAGAGGATGGCCACCTGCACGTTGGAGCGCGCTCCCAGGCGTATGGCGTTGCGCATCGAGCCGGGCTTGATGTCGATGGCGATCTCCCGCGAGGGGATCTCGGCGGGCGGCGCGAAGATCACCGTGTCCAGCACCGCTCCGATGGTGGGCGACTCCAGCGGCGTGGTGACGGTGGCCCTCTGGATCCCCGGGGCGATCACCGACAGGGGAAACGACGCGAAGGAGAAGACGTCCACGTGCAGGATGCTCCGGGCCAGCATCTCCCCCGAGGCGCCGTAGGCGGTGAGGATCGTGTCGCCCACGTCCGGCACGGTGACCACCACCGAGACCTGGTCCGTGAACGAGGGGACGAAGGGGTTGGAGGGATCGACGAAGTGGAACTCGTAGGTCCCCACCGAGGCGTGGATCCTTCCCGGGCCGCTTCCGGCGGTCAGGGGATTGAAGTTCAGGACGTTGGGCGGCGAATCGAGGAGGAAGCCGAACAGCGCGGCGTCATCGTAGAATGGGCCGCCTCGGTGATCGGGGGTGATGCGCATCCCCTCGAACATGTACTGATCGTGGGCGGGGAGACCTTCAATGAACCCGTTGAACGTGATGGTGGTGGCTGAGGCCGGTACGGACGCTCCGGCCAGCACGGCGATCAACGCGCCGATCCTGGGAATGCTCCCACGCATGGCGACCTCGGAGAAGGATGGAGCCGCCGGAGCCCGCCCCCCGCGGGGATCCGGCCGGGATAAGGCTGCTCAGGGCGCCGGGATATTCTAGGTGGGCGCCGCCCCGGGGGTCAAGACGGTCCGCCCACACGCCATGGCCGCCGCCGCCCTCGTCGCGGTGGCCTGCTACCTCAACACGTTCGGCAACCAGTTCGCCTTCGACGACCTCGAAGTGATCGTGCGCAACCCTCTGGTCTCCGGCGAGGCGTCGGGCGACCTCGGACGCACGTTCTCGTCGCACTACTGGGCGCACCTGCGGCCCGCGGGAAACCTCTACCGGCCGCTGGCCATCCTCAGCTTCGCCCTCAATCACGCCGTGTCCGGGCTGGCCACCTGGAGCTACCACGCGGTCAACATCCTCCTGCACGCCGCCGCCTCCGCCTTGACCGCGGCGCTGGGACTGCGCCTGGGGCTGGGGCCCGGCGGAGCCATGGCCGCCGGCGCCCTGTTCGCCGCGCACCCCGTGCACACCGAGGCCGTCGCCGGCATCGTGGGACGCGCCGAGCTGATGTCCGCCTGCGGGGTGCTGGCCGCGTGGCTGGTCCACCTGCGCCCCGGCCGGACCGGGATGCCGCGCGCCGTCGGGATCGCCCTGCTCTACGCCGGCGCCCTTCTCTCGAAGGAGAACGCCATCGTCCTTCCGGCCCTCATGGCCGCCGGCGATCTGGCCGCGCGGCGCCGGAAGGAGGCGCGCTTCCGGCCGGCGGCGGCCGGCTACGCGGCCTGCGCGGCGGTCACCGTCGCCTGGCTGGCGCTGCGGGCGGCCGCGCTCCCTTCCTCCGCCGGAGCCGATGAGACCGGCAATCCCTTCCTGGGCGTCCCGGGGGCCCGCCGCGTGCTGACCGCGCTGCACGTGGCCGCGCGATGGGGGGTGCTGCTCGTGTTCCCCGCGAGGCTCTCGGCGGACCACTCGTACGATCAGATCCCGATCCTGGCTGCGCCCGACGCCATGGCTGTCGCCGGGGCGCTCCTGCTGGCCTCCATCGCGGCCGCGGGCGCCGCGCTGGCGCTGAGGGGCAGCCCGGCGTCGGCGGCCCCGCTGGGCTTCCTGGCCGCCGCGGCGCCGGTGTCGAACCTGATCGTCCCCATCGGGACGGTGATGGCCGAGCGCCTGCTCTACCTCCCCTCGGTGTTCTTCTGCCTGGCCGTCCCCTGGATGTGGGGGTGGCTGTCCGGCCGGATCGGCCTGAGGGGACGGGCGGCAGGGCGCTGGGGCACCGCCCTCGTTTCGATCCTGGTGGCCGCGGCCAGCGCGCGCACGGTCGTGCGCAACACCGACTGGAAGGACCAGCTCACCTTGTTCTCGGCCACCGTCTCCTCGTCCCCGCGCAGCGCCAAGGCCCGGTACAACCTCGGGGTGGCGCTGGAGGACGCCGGGCGTCCGGACCAGGCCCTGGAGCAGTACCGCGCCGCCCTGGCCATCCACCCCGGCGACGCGCGCTCGCGCCACAACGCCGCCTTGCTGCTGGCCGCCCGCAGCCCGGACGAGGCGGCGCGGCACCTGGAGGAGGCGCTGCGGCACGATCCCGGACTGGGCGGCGCCCGGGCGTCGCTGGGGGCCGTCTACGCGCGCCTCGGCCGGGCGGCCGACGCCGAGCGCGTGCTGAGAGAGGCGGTGGCCATGGAGAGGCAGGCCCCCGAGCGCCGTCGGGCTCTCTACAACCTGGGCTCGCTCCTGCTGGAGCAGGGCCGGGCGGCGGAGGCGGTGACGCACCTGGAGCCGGCCGCCGCGCTGGATCCCGGCGATGCCGATGGGCGCTACCAGCTCGGCCTGGCCTACCTCCACGCCGGCCGGCCCGGCGAGGCGCTGGCCGAGCTCCAGGAGGCTCTGGCCATCGCGCCGGGCCTGCACGAGGCGCGCGTGCCGATCGCGCTGGCCTGGCTGCGCCGTGGAGACACCCGGCAGGCTGCCCGCGAGGCGGCGCTGGCCCGCGACGCCGGAGTGGAGCTCCCTCCGGCGCTGCGGGATCTGGCGGGGGAGGAACGAAGGACGCCCTGAAAAAAGAGGGGGCCCGCAAGGGGGGTTGCGGGCCCGGTGTTGCCATTCCGAGGGGGTTGACTTCCGCTTCTTTTGACCTCGATCCCCGGGGAAAGGATTACACGGGTGGATCGAGGATCTGCAAAGGCGGAGGCAGCGTGGAGGCGACCGAAGGACGGGCCAGCGTCCGCTCCAGCCAGCCGGCCAGCCTGGGCCACCGCGCGGGAAGCGGGAGCTGCGCGATCCGTCCCCCTCGCGCCAGCGGCGGCACCAGGGCGATGTCGGCGAGCGAGAACTCCCCCGCCAGGTGGCGCCGCCCTTCCAGCTCGGCGTCGAGGTGGTCGAGATAGACCGAAGCGGCGGCCAGGCCGGCCTCGGCCTGGCGCGGGTCGGGATCCGCCCTACGCACCCACCGGCCCGACTCGAACCGGTGGCCGGCCAGCACGATGGATCTCACGGCGGGGGCCAGGTAGGCGTCGGCCACCTCCTCGATCATGCGGGCCCGCGCCCGTCCGGCGGGGTCCGCGGGAAGCAGCGGAGGGGACGGGAAGCGCTCCTCGAGGTACTCGTTGATGACGGTCGACTCGAACACCGTGACGCCGTCCTCCATCACCAGCACGGGGACCTTCCCCACCGGGGTCATCCGCCGGAACCCGGGATCGTTCTCCCGGTCGCGGGGTACGACGGTCTGGAACGGGATCCCCTTCTCGGCCAGCACCATCCGGACCTTCCAGCACCACGGGGATCCCTCGAACTGGTAGAGCGTGGGCATCGTGCCTCCTCAGCGCCGCAGGCGCCTGCGCAGGGCTTCGTTCTCCTTCCTGAGTCGATCGATCTCCGCGTCCTTCTCGGCCGCCTCGCGCCGCATCCGCTCGTCGATGTCGTCGCGTGCCGCGACCAGCCCTTCGCGCTCCTCGTCGTCGCCCGCCCGGGCGATCGCTTCGTCCGCAGCGGTGGAGGGGGCCTCGCCGCCTCCGCAGGCGGCGGTGGCCACCAGAAGGAGAGCGGACCCCAGCGACGCCAGGCCCGGCCTCAAGGGGGTGTCTCCTCGCCGGCCAGCTTCTTCTTCAGCTCCTGGTTCTCGCGGCGCAACTGCTCGAGCGCCCTGTCCTTCCCCTCGATCACCCTGGCCCAGAAGGCCCGCGTGCGACCCTGGACCTCCTCCAGAAGAGGGCGGGAAACCTTCTTGCCCTTGTACCAGAGCGTGCGGGCCGCCCGCGCCGTCTCCTGACCGGCCTCCCTGCCCGCCTTGCCCACCTTCCTGCCCAGCTCCTTGAAGCCCTCGCCGGCATCCCGCAGCCCCTTCTTTCCGCTGTCCTGCCCGGTCCCCGCGGCCCGAGCGGCGCAAGAGGCAGGAAGAAGGAACAGGGCTGCGGCGACGGCGACGGCTGCCGCCGTGGATCGGAGCATGGCACCTCCCGCGTGACGGCCGCATTATGGCAGAAGGACGGGCCGCCCGCGCGATGGTAAGATGACGGTCTTGGAGGAAGCGCGTGATCGATCCTGGGGAGATCCGGCGGCGGGTGGAGGCGGCCCTTCCGGCCGCCGTCATCGAGCTGCGCGACACGGTGGGCGACGCCGACCACTACGAGATGGTGGTGGTGTCGGCGGCCTTCGAGGGAAAGTCCACCCTGGAACGGCACCGCATGGTCTACGCGCCGCTGAAGGACCTGCTGGGAGGCGCGCTGCATGCCCTGGCCCTCAGGACTCTGGCTCCGGGCGAGCCGGGGGCCGGCGGCTGATGGAGGAGATCCGATGACCCGCGACGTGATGGAGGAGATCCGCAAGGAGATCTCCGAGAACAAGATCGTGATCTACATGAAGGGGACCAAGGAGATGCCGCGCTGCGGGTTCTCCGCCGCGGCGGTGTCGGTGCTCCAGGAGCTCGGCGCCCCCATCAAGGACGTCAACGTCCTGGAGGACCAGGAGAAGTGGGCCGCGGTGAAGCAGTTCTCCGACTGGCCCACCATCCCGCAGATCTACATCGACGGTCAGTTCGTCGGGGGCTGCGACATCGTGCGCGAGATGCACGCCAAGGGAGAGCTGGCTCCCCTGGTGAAGAAGGCGATCGGGGGCTGACGCCTCAGGGAGCCTCTTCCAGGGCACGGTAGAGCCGCAGCAGGAGATCGATCCCCTCGTCCAGGGCGGCGGCGCGCACGTTCTCGTTTCCGACGTGCTGGTTGTTGTCGAAGTTGACCATCGGCAGTCCGACGTAGCGGAACCCGGCCCGGGAGAACTCCCCCAGGAGGGGCAGCGTCCCTCCCAGCGTCGGGTAGATGAGCAGGTCCTCCCCCGCCGCCTTTCTCGCCGCGCGGATCCCGCGCGCCACCCGCGGGTCCTCGGCGTCCATCCTGTCGGCGGGGGTGGCGTCGAGCAGCTCCAGAGAGGCCGCGGGCTCGCGCTCCGACACGTGCCTCCGGACCGCCTCGAAGACGGCGCGGGGATCCTGCCGGGTGACCAGCCTGACTTCCAGGATCGCCTCGGCGGTCACCGGCACCTGGTTGCCCGGCCGGCCCGAGGTCAGGTGGTTGAGCGCCAGGGTGGGGTGGAAGAGCAGCTTCTCGTAGTAGGCGACGGCCGGGTCCCCGTCGAACGCCGCGGTCCCCAGCGCCGCGGCGATGGCCTGCTCGGCGGCGCTGGCCTCCCGCAGCGCGGCGCGCTCGGACGCGGTGGGAGGGACCACCCCCTGCTCGAACCCGTCGATGGTGACGCGTCCCTGCCGGTCCTTCATGGAGGCCAGAAGCGACGCCATGCGCCATCCCGCCCCCGGCAGCAGGCCGTAGTTGCCGCTGTGCCCGGGCAGCGCCGCCGTGCGCACCGTCAGCTTCATGTGCATGTCGCCGCGCGTGCCGAGGTAGATCGACCGCCGCTCCAGCGCGTCCATCGGACCGTCGCACAGCACCAGGAGGTCGGCCCGCAGGAGCTCCGCATGCCGCCGCAGGATCTCCCCGATGTGCGGGCTGCCTGCCTCCTCCTCGCCGTCCAGCAGGAGCTTGATGCGCAGGGCGCGCGCGCGAGGCGCCGCCAGCCAGTCCCTCAGCGCCATCAGATGCATCACGATCGGCGCCTTGTCGTCCGCCGCTCCCCGGCCGTAGAGCCGGGCGTCGGGTAGGTGCCTTCGATCCAGCCCCGCGGCGTCCAGGGGCTTCGTGCCCGGCTCGTCCCAGCGGCCCGACAGCAGCCGCGCCGCGAAGGGATCCCCGCCGGTGGACCGCCAGTCGCCGGGGGGGCCGGCGGGCTGGGTGTCGAAGTGCATGTAGAACAGGACGGTCGGAGCGTCCGGTCCCGAGGGGGGAGGCGTCTGGGCGAAGAGCATCGGATTGCCCCCCTCCTGCGGCTCCAGCAGACGCGTGGCCAGACCGAGCCGTTGCAGCTCGCCTTCCAGCCAGCCGGCGGTCCTGCGCACCCCTTCGCCGTCCGCGCTCTCGGAGCGAAGCGCGACGAACCGGCTCAGAAGGCCGATCGCCTCCCGGGTCGTCTCCAGGTCCGCCCCGAAGGCGGGCGAGGACATGGCCGCCGCCAGCGCCGCGGCCGCGGCCGGCCATCTCAGCTCCACCGGAACCACACGAGCGCGATGACGAACGACGCGCCTCCCCAGGCGGCCAGGCCCGCCAGCCGGCCGGCCTGGGTCGGCAGCGCCGCTCCTTCCAGGATCACCGCTCTGAGCGAGTCGTTGAGAAGGGTGAGAGGGAGCGCCTTGATGACCGGCTGAAGGGCCGCCGGGAACCGCTCCGAGGAGAAGAAGATCCCCGAGAGGAGCCACATCGGGAGCATGACCAGGTTCATCAGCCCCGACACCGTCTCGATCTTGCCGGCGCGGCAGGCGATCAGCAGCCCCAGCCCGGCGAAGGAGACGGCCCCCAGCAGCGAGACGGCCATCACCGCGGCCAGGCTCCCCTGGATCGCCACCTGGAAGAAGATCACCCCCGCCAGGAGCAGGAGGGCCACCTCGGGGAGCATGAACACGAGCCGGCTCCCGATGAGGGCCAGGAGGAAATCCGATCGCCTCATGGGAGTGGCCACCAGCCGCTTGAGGAGCTTGCGCACGCGCATGTCCACGATGACGAACCCGATCCCCCAGAGGCCTCCTCCCATCAGGTTCATGCCCAGCAGGCCCGGGATCAGGAAGTCGATGTAGCGGGATCCGGGCTCGGTGACCGGCCGGTCGGCCGTGGGGAGGGGGTCCGAGCGGCCGGCGGAGCGCTGCAGGGCCTCGTCCACGCGGGAGCGGGCCAGGACGCTCTCCGGCCTCATGGCGTCGAACACGTAGGCGATCGGCTCGGCGGGGACCACCACGATGTCGGTCTTGCCCATCCGCAGGCGGCCCCGGCACTCGGCCTCCCCGCACTCCGACACCAGGAACGGCGGCCCGGCCAGGGCGTCCCTCGCGCGCTGGAGGGACGCACGCGGCGCGCCGGCGGCGAGGTCCACGCGGATCTCCTCGGGGGGCTTCTCCCGGAAGGCGATCCCCAGACCCACCGCCAGGACGACCGGGAAGCCGTAGACCCAGAAGATGGCCTCCGGCTCGCGGAAGAACTCCTTGAGGCGGGACGTGAGGAGATGCCTAAGCGGCAGCCATCCCGTCATCGCGCAGGTGCCTCCCGGTGAGCGACACGAAGACGTCCTCCAGACTGGCGTGCCGCGTGGTCAGCCTCGACAGCTCCATCCGGTCCGACTGGAGCTGCCGCAGCAGTCCGGGGATGGCCAGGTGCGGCTCGCTCACGGTCAGGGCGATTCCGGACTGCTCGATGCGCACGGACCGCACCGCGGGGAGGGCGAGGAGCGCGGCCTCGGACAGGCTGCCGCGCACCTCGAACTCCACGACATGCTCGCCGCCGAGGCGCGCGATCAGCTCCGCGGGTGATCCCAGTGCGATCCTCTTCCCCCTGTCCACGACCGCGACCCGGTCGCACAATCGCTCCGCCTCGTCCATGTAATGCGTGGTCAGCAGGACGGTGCGCCCCCGCGCCCTCAGAGTCCGGATGATCTCCCACAACTGCCGTCGCGACTGAGGATCGAGGCCGGTGGTCGGCTCGTCGAGGAAGAGCAGCTCCGGATCCCCGATGAGGGCGCAGGCCACGGCCAGCCGCTGCCTCTGCCCGCCGGAGAGCTTGCCCACCCAGGCCCCCGCCTTCTCCACCAGGCCGACCTGCTCCATCGCCGCCGCCGGCGGGATGCCCTGGCGGTAGAAGCTGCGGAACAGAGCCAGGGTCTCGGCCACGGTCAGCTTCTCGGCGAACCGCGTCTCCTGGAGCGAGATGCCGATGCGGTTCCTGAGCTGCGCCTGGTGACGGCCCCATCGCATCCCCAGCACCTCCACCTCTCCGGAGGTCGGCTCCAGGAGCCCCTCCAGGATCTCGATGGTGGTGGTCTTGCCGGCGCCGTTGGGCCCCAGAAGTCCGAAGCACTCTCCGGAGCGGACCTCCAGGTCCAGGCCGGCGACCGCCTCGACGGCCCCCGATCGGCCCGTGTAGCGCTTGCGCAGGCTGCGGGTGAGGATGGCGGAGGGCGCGGCCATGGCGCGGATGATAGCCGAGCCGCCCTTCAACGGCCAGAGCCGGTCAGAACACCAGCGTCACGCTGGCCCGCCCCAGCGGCTGCGAGGTGCAGGACTGCCGGGACTGGTCGGAGGAGATGGCCCGCACGCAGAGCTCGTCGGTGTCCGAGGCGACCTTGTCCACGATCACCCGGAAGAAGTCCTCCTGATCGAAGAAGTCCGCGGTGAAGGGGACCGTCCCGTCGAAGCTCGAGGCGCCGTCGTCGTCCTCCACGAAGGCCTCGAAGTCCACGCCGGGATCTCCTGTGATCTCCACCGTGACGTCGTCCACGAACACAACGTGGTGGTCGTCATCGTCGTCGCACGAGACGATGGCCAGGTTGGCTGCTAGCAGCAGAACGGCCGCCAGGGGGACGCGCACGGAAGCCTCCGCAGGCCGGCATTGTAGATCACGCACGAGCCGGGGCGCTCGTCGCGGGGGCGCCGTTTCAGGGAGCGGCGACCGCCTGCGCCGCCGGCCCGGGGGCGGAGGGGGCGGCGCGGCGCGGGCGCTTGACGGCCGTGGCCAGTCCCGCCTTCTCCAGGGCCACGATCGTCCACCAGCCCGCGTCGAGCTGCAGCGGCCGCAGCCCCAGCCGCGCGCACCAGGGCTGGGCGTGGTGGTTGCCGTGCCAGTTCTCTCCCTGGAACAGGTGCCACAGCGCCAGCCAGGCCACGTTGCGGCTGGAGTCGCCGCCCGGAGTCTCCACCTTTCCCATGTGGCAGATGCTGTTGACGAAGCACTGGGCGTGGAGCGCGAAGACCAGCCGGATGGAGCCCAGCCAGAAGAACCCCTCCCAACCGAAGGCCAGTCCCATCGCGTAGGAGAGGGTCATGATCGGGAGCCGCAGACGATCCCACACGCGGTAGGCGGGCCGATCCAGGTCGGGGCAATAGCGCTGCACCGGAGCCTGGCCTGCCTGCCAGATCCACCGCAGGTGCGCCCACCAGAAGCCGCCGACGAGAGGGCTGGACACGTCGTCCACCGTGTCGGAGTGCGCGTGGTGCAGCCGGTGGTTCGCCGTCCAGCCCATGGGCGTGCCCGAGCCGTTGAGGATGGCGAAGAACGTGAGGACGGAGCGCACCACGGGGTTCAGCGACAGCGCGCGATGAGCCAGGCTACGGTGGTAGCAGATCGTGGTGCCGAGCCCTCCCACCCAGGTGAGACCCAGGGCGGCCAGGGCGGTGGGCCACGACGGGATCGGCGCGACGAACAACCCGACGGCGGCGGTGACATGGATGAGGACGAGCCAGAAGAGCGTTTTCGCCTCGCCGGGAGCGGGGCGCCACCAGCTTCGGACCCAGGGACGCGCCGAGAGGAATTGTTCGCGGAGGGAGACGGAGTCGGTCGGCAGATGACTCTCCTGATGACATGGAGCGGAGATTCTGGGAAGAACGCTGAACCGGGTGGAAGCCTGCGTGCCCTGACAAGATGGCAGCCCGCGGCCCGGGCGTCAACCCCGCCGATCGCCGCGGATGACCGGACCGCGCAGGACGGTGACTCCCAGCCGCTCCATCTCGCGCACCGCCGCCTCCCCCCCGGCCGGGTCCACCGGGCGTGTCGCCTCCAGCACCACGACCACGGGGATCTCGGGCATCAGGCGCCGGGCGTCGCGCGACGTGTAGAGCACGCAGTAATCGAGCGCCAGCCCGCCGAGCCACAGAGCGGTGGCTCCGCGCGCGCGCAGGTATCCGTCCAGCCCGCTGGGGTTCCTCCCCGCGTTGTCGGCGAACACCGAGTAGCTGTCCACTCTGGGGTCGGTCCCCTTCCTGAAGATGGCATGCAGGGGTCTCGCATCGAAGCCGGGGTGCAGCTCGGCGCCCCTCGTCCCCTGGACGCAGTGGATCGGCCAGAAGACCTGCGGGATGCCGTCCAGCTCCCCCGTGTCGAAGGGGCGCCGGCCGGGGTGGCTGGCGGCGAAGCTGCCGTGACCGGCGGGGTGCCAATCCTGGCTGGCGATCCGGATGTCGAACAGAGGCAGCAGGGCGTTGAGGAGCGGGATCACCTCGGTCCCCCCGGCGACGGGGAGCTCGTCCGGCTCGGAGATGAAGCCGTTCTGGACGTCCACGGCCAGGAAGGCCGCTCCGGGGAGGATGTTCACGGCGGCGCCCCCGGCGCGCGCGCCTCGTCGATCATCCGGGCCCGCAGCGCGTGGAGCCGCCGGGTGAGGGCCACCCTGTAGCGGTGAGGGTTGAGGAGCCGCAGCGTCCCCTCCGGCAGCCGCTTCAGGCTCTCCCGCGCGCGGGAGGCGGCCTCGGCCAGCGCGGGCGAGGGACCGCAGCGCCGGCCCTCGTCCATGACCACGCAGCGCAGGTCGACGAGCTCGGCGCCGCGGGGCACCCGCGAAGTGCGCATGGGGTTGGCCGGATCGACCACCAGATCCCCCGGAGCCGGCGTCTCCTCCGCCGCCGACAGCACGTCCATCTGGAACCGCCCGTCAGCCTCGGACGCACCGCGTCCCATCGCGCGCCACAGCCGCTTGCGCCCCGGGATGCTGCTCTTGGCCGGGTCCGAGCTCACCTTCACCCGGGGGCCGCCGTCCAGCTCCACCAGCTTGTAGACCCCGCCCAGCGCCCCGCCCTCCTCCCCTCCACCCGTGACCAGCTGCGTGCCGACGCCGTAGAGGTTCACCCGTCCGCCCTCCTTGCGCACCGACTCGATGACCTGCTCGTCGAGCTCGTTGGAGGCGACGATCCCCACGCCGGGAAAGCCCGCGTCGTCGAGCATCCGCCGGGCCTGCCGGCTCAGGTAGGCGAGGTCGCCCGAGTCGAGCCGGATGCCGCGCAGCTCGTGTCCGGCCGCGCGCAGCTCGCGCGCCACGGTGACGGCGTTGGGCACCCCGCTGCGCAGCGTGTCGTAGGTGTCCACCAGCAGCGTGCACTGGTCGGGGAAGGCCTCGGCGTACGCCCGGAAGGCCTCCAGCTCCGTGGGGAAGGCCATCACCCAGCTGTGGGCCTGCGTCCCCGACACCGGGATGCCGAAGGATCGTCCCGCCTGCAGGTGGCTGGTCGCGGCGGCGCCTCCGATGAAGGCGGCCCGCGTGGCGCCCAGCGCGCCGTCGGGGCCATGGGCCCTGCGGGCCCCGAACTCCACGACGCCCGAGCCGCCCGCCGCCAGGCAGACCCTGGCCGCCTTGGTGGCCACCAGCGTCTGGAAGTTCACCAAGTTGAGCAGCGCGGTCTCCACGATCTGGCATTCCCCGAGCAGCCCCTCCACCGTCAGGAGCGGCTCGCCGCCGAAGACCACCTCCCCCTCGGCCACCGCGGTGACCCGGCCGCTGAAGCGCACCGATCCGAGCCAGGAGAGAAAGCGATCGTCGAACAGCCCCAGAGTCTGGAGATACCTCAGCTCGTCGCCGCCGAAGCGGAGCGCCACGAGGTGGTCGAGGGCCGGCTCCAGACCCGCGAAGACGGCGTATCCCCCGCCGAACGGGGTGCGCCGGAAGGAGAGGTCGAAGGCGGCCGGCCTCTGCAGCATGCCTCGCCGCAGGTACCCGGCGGCCATGGTGAGCTCGTACAGATCGACGAGAAGGGCATGGGACATGGGCACCCCTCTTCATGATAGTCCACGGCCCCGGGGAGGCCGGCGTTGCCGCCGGCGTCAGCGCAGCGCTTCGTGCAGCGCGCGCTCCAGCTCCGGATCGTCCCGGTGGATGACGCCGTCGCGCCGCCACACCAGGATCCCCTGCGCGTCGAACAGGAAGCTGCCCGGCAGCATGGACAGACCGAACACCGACGACGCCCTGTCATCGGGATCCAGAAGGATGGTGTAGGGGATCCTCTCGCGTCCGGCCAGCGAGCGCACGTCTCCCGCCGACAGGGCGTCGTCCACGCTGATCCCGACCACCTCGAGCCCGCGCGGGGAGAAGCGATGGTGCAGATCGGCCAGGAGAGGAAGCTCCTCGCGGCAGGGGACGCACCATGTGGCCCAGACGTTGACCAGCGTGGGCTTGCGGCTGCGGGCCGGGGCCAGCCGCGCGGGCTCCCCCTCCAGCGTGCGCGCGGCGTAGTCGGGCGCCATCGAGCCGGGCTGCCGGTCCCAGGGGCGCGCGTCTCGCGGCCTGCGCGCCTCGACGGAAGCGCCGGGCTCGGCCTCGGGATCCTCGCCGCCCGGCAGGAGGTCCATGGGGATGACCGCCGCCCTCACGCCGCCCGGCCGGCCCGCCTCCGTCCAGGCGGCCACCAGGCGGTCCTCGGCACGCGCCAGCCGTGGGAAGCCACCGGCCCGCGCCCTGGCCACCCTGGCCACCGCGAACGGCGGCCCGGCCGGTGCCGCGCCGCCCGGCCGCACGCGGCGCAGCAGCAGCTCGGCCTCGTCCCCCTCCCCGCCGCCGACCCATCCCACCACGGCGCCGCCGCGTCCATCCATGGCCACGCTCACCCTCCCCACCGGCTCCCGGTCGTCCACCACCACCGGAGGATCGAAGGCAGCCCCGCCGTCGTGGGAGAAGGCGGCCAGGACTCTCGGCTCGTTGGACGGGGCGGTGAACCAGGCCACCACCAGGGTCCGGCCGTCCGGCGCGGCGGCCACGGCGGGGCCGTTGACGGGGCACCCGGGCACGACCCAGCCGTCCTGGTGCACGGGCGCGGGCGCGGACCACCCGGTCCGCGTCCGCCGCACGATGGCGATGTCGCGCACCTCCTGGCCGGATCGGTCGCGGTAGACCACCACCGGCCCCTCCCCCGTCACGGCGGCGCCCGTCTGGCAGCAGTCGCAGACGCGCGCGTCGATCACTTCGCCCGATCCCACGCTCTCTCCCACGGCCGCGGTCATCAAAGTCATGTCCCCCTCGGCTCCGTGTCCTCCCCCAGCCATGCCGCGTCCGTCGAGCCAGAAGACCCTGAACCCGCCTGCCTCGGCCACCATCGAGGCGAAGCCGTGCTCCGTGGGGCTGGAGTCGTCGTGCGCCCGGCCCAGCGGGATCCAGGTGGCGCCGCCGTCGGCGGACCGCGCCAGGCTCACGCCGTAGGCGTAGGCACCCTCGCCCATCATCTCCAGCCAGTGCGCCAGCAGGACCCCGCCGGGACCGGGATGGACCGAGGGGAAATCGGCCCAGTTGGCGAAAAACCGCTCCCCCCGCGCCACCGGGCGCGGCTCGCTCCAGCCCCAGCCGCCGGCCCGCGGCGAAAGGCGCGCCATCGCCACCTCGCCGGCGCCCGCGCCGGGCGACGCCGGCTCGAACCAGGTCATCCACACGCCGTCGCCCGAGGCCGCCAGGTGAGGGGTGACGGCTCCCGGCGAGGCCGGCGGATCGACGCGCTCCAC